>JANQPM010000034.1 GCA_028289465.1 Lysobacterales bacterium
CCCGGGCCACAGGCCACCAACCCGAAACCGAGACTGTTTCGCATTCCGGAAGCCGAAGCCATCATCAACCGCATGGGATTCAATAACAAAGGCGCGGACCATTTGGTGGCGCAGGTGGAAAAACGCCGTAGCGACAGCATCCTCGGTATCAATATCGGCAAGAACAAAGACACGCCGAATGCGCAGGCCGAACGGGATTATCTGCACTGCCTGGAAAAAGTCTATCCGCTGGCGGACTACGTCACGGTCAACATCTCCTCGCCGAACACCAAGGGCTTGCGCGATCTGCAGTCGGTCGCTGCGCTGCAGAAACTGCTGGCGGCCATCGACGCGCGCCGCGGGCAGCTGGCCGGTACGACCGGCCGCCGCGTACCGCTGGTGGTTAAGCTCGCGCCGGACATCGAACCAAATGAGATTCCGGACCTCGCGGCCGCCATCGCCGATAGCGGTTTCGATGGCGTGGCATGCACCAATACCACGGTCGGTCGCGACGGTGTGGAAGCCAGCCGGTATGCCGGCGAGACCGGCGGCCTGTCGGGACGCCCGCTGCTGGAACGAGCCAATCAAACGCTGAGCGGCTTTCGCCGGCATCTGCCGCAAAATATCGCGTTGATCGGACTCGGCGGCATCACCAAGGGCCGGCACGCTGCCGACAAGCGACGGCTCGGAGCCGATCTGGTCCAGCTATACACCGGCTTTATCTATCGCGGGCCCGGCTTGATCGCCGAATGCGTGAACGCCATGCAGGCGGAGCCGCAGCCAGCGTGACCGCCGACACGCCAAAGGTGGTCTCGCCGGCCTCTCTCGATCAGGCGAACAGCTTTGGCGTCAGTGCGCAGGCCGCAGCCGCGCTGCAGGTCAGCCGGCGCGACCACTTTTATCATTTGCACGAGCTTCCCGAATATCGAAGCGGACCGGTGATGATGCTCGGCGGCGGCAGCAATATCTTGTTTGCCGGCGACTATCCCGGCCTGGTTATTTTTAACCGCCTGGCCGGCCGTCAGGTACTGGATGCGACGGACAAACATGCCTATGTGCGCCTGCAAGCCGGCGAAAACTGGCATGAATCGGTGCTGTGGACGCTGCAGCAGGGCCTGGCCGGACTGGAAAACTTATCGCTGATTCCGGGCGCCGTCGGCGCCGCCCCGATTCAAAATGTCGGTGCCTATGGCGTCGAACTGGCCGATGTACTGGATCAGGTCGAAGTCTGGGACCGCCAGCGGCAGGACTGGCGGATGCTCAATAACAAGGCATGCGCATTCGGCTACCGCGACAGTATTTTCAAACGCGATCCGGAGCGCTACTTTGTGGTCAACATCACTGTAAAACTCCGCGTCAAGCCGAAACTGAATCTGCGCTACCACGGCCTGCGCGACGAACTGAATGCAATGGGCCTCAGCAATCCCACACCGTTGGATGTCAGTCGCGCGGTCTGTACCATTCGGCGCCGCAAACTGCCGGACCCAGCGCGAATCGGCAATGCCGGCAGTTTTTTCAAGAATCCGGTTGTCAGTCCCGAGCAAGCGGCCCGAATCGGTGCCGATTATCCGCAAATGCCGTGTTTTGGCCAGGCCGACGGCGCCATCAAACTCAGTGCGGCCTGGCTGATCGAGCAGTGCGGCTGGAAGGGATACCGCGACGGTGACGCCGGCGTATCGGAACGGCATGCGCTGGTTCTGGTGAATCACGGGTGTGCATCCGGCGCATCGTTATGGGACCTGGCCCAGCGGATTCGGTCCTCGATCCACGAGCGTTTTGACATTCGGCTGCAACCGGAACCGGTTGTCATTCTGCCTGCGGCAAAAACCGACACCCCTTGAAAAAACATCCCGGTCTGCTAATTTTGCAGCCTGGTTGTTTTCAGGACGAATCAATATGCCGATACTTCACAGCACCCGTTTGACACAACTTGCCGGCCCGTTACTGCTGGTACTACTGCTGGCAGCATGCAGCAAAACGGATACACCGCCTTCAGAGGTACCGCCGGATGCGGAAGCGCCGGCGGCAAATCCGGAAGCCCAGAATCACCCCGAGCGGGATAGTCCCGAACCGGACAACGCCGAACGGCAAATTGACAGCGACGGGCTGCTAAAACACGTTCAAGTGCTCGCATCCGATGCATTCGCCGGCCGCGCACCGATGTCCGAGGGCGAAGTGCGAACCCTGGACTATCTGGAAAACGCGTTTCGCGAAGCCGGCCTGGCGCCGCTGTTCGGCGACAGTTATCGCCAGGCGGTTGACCTGGTCTCCATTGCCGCCCGGCCCGACAGCGCCCGGCTGACGCTGACCCACGATGGCGACAACCGCGAGCTGGCGTATGGCGAGGAGATCATGGCCTGGACGCTGCGCGTGGTGCCCCAGGTGGATGTCACCGACAGCGAACTGGTCTTCGTCGGCTACGGCATCGTTGCGCCCGAATACGACTGGGACGACTATGCCGGTGTTGATGTCAGCGGCAAAACCGTGGTCATTCTGGTTAACGACCCCGGTTTCACGACCAAGGATCCAGCACTATTCCGGGGCAATGCAATGACCTATTACGGCCGCTGGACCTATAAATACGAAGAAGCGGCACGCCAAGGGGCGGCGGCCGCGATTGTGGTTCACGAACCCGAACCGGCGGCATACGGGTGGGGCGTGGTCTCCTCCAGTTGGGCGGGTCCGCAATTTCATCTGGCCAGCCCCAATGACAACCGGCACCGCGTTGCGGTAGAGGCCTGGGTTCAGCGCACGGTGGCCGAGGAAATAGCGCGTTTGTCGGGCTATGACTTCGACCAATTAAAAGCCGCGGCACTGCAACCGGATTTTCAGCCATTGCCGCTGACCAGCAGCCTGAGCGCCCACCTGGACAACAACCTGCAACGCGCGCAATCGTTCAATATCGGCGGCCTGATTCAGGGTCGCAGCAAAGCCGATGAAGTGTTCATCTATACCGCCCACTGGGATCATCTCGGCACCATCGAATCCGACGATCCCACGCAAGATGTGATTTATAACGGTGCGGTGGACAACGCAACCGGCACCGCCGGCCTGATCGAACTGGCCGAAGCCTTTCATGCGCTGCCCGAAGCCCCGCAGCGCAGCGTGGCATTCCTGGCCGTGACGGCCGAGGAATCCGGCCTGCTGGGCTCCGCCGCGTATTGTGAGAATCCGGCCTTTCCGATGCCGAAGACAGTTGCCGGCGTCAATATCGACTCCATGCATGTGTACGGGCCGACCAAGGATGTGTCGGTCATCGGCTACGACAGTTCCGAGTTGGAGGACATGCTGCGCCGCCATGCCGCCGCACAGCAGCGTACGATCAAACAAGAAGATCACCCCGAACGCGGCTACTACTATCGTTCCGATCACTTCAATTTCGCCAAGAAAGGGGTGCCGATGCTATATGCGGAATCCGGGTCCGAGCATCGCGAACGGGGGCCGGAATACTTGAAAATTAAAGGTACGGAATACCTCACCAAGCACTACCATTCGGTCTCCGACGAGGTGTACGACGACTGGGATCTGCGCGGCGCTATTGAAGATTTGCAGTTGTACTACCGAATCGGCCTGGAAGTCGCCGATGGCGACCAGTGGCCGGCCTGGTATTCAGGCAATGAATTCCGCGCGATACGGGAAGCCAGCCTGGCACGGTAGCCAGAGAGTTTGTTTGATGATGCAGGAACGTCTTTAGGCGCGAACGGGGTTTCGTCAGGCGAAAGCCTGATGGAAATCCCGACGAAGTGGCGCCGCAGGCGACCCGCCGGAGCGGGTGCCGTGAAGCATGGCTTCTTGCGTGTTGCGCAAACCGCCAGGCTTCCCTTGGCTTGCTCTACCGGTGGGGTGAGCGAGCGGCGGGAGCGGCACCAAAAGGGTTGTGCTTCAGTTGCACGCTGTAGCCCCGGCTTCCCAGTCTGGCGGTTTTCCGAAGGAAAGAAGCCGGGCTGGAAAGCCCGAAATGGATAACTCCGAAATGGATAGCTTTGGGGCGTACAGTTGCGGTCTTCGTCCACGCACGCTTAACGGCTACGCAAGAAGCGGAGGCGAGACGCCTTAATAGCCGCAAATAACAACCCGGCCATCTAGAAGTAAACCGATGATCGCGCCTACAGAGTGGATGGTCTCGGATCGCGTTCGCGTTACAGCGCTATGAAGTCAATCGCTGCATCAGTGCCGTTGCTTCAAACAGCGTCGGGGGGTGGTTCTTGTCACGCGCGATGTCATAGACATTCTGTCCTTCGGCATTACGCAAGAACGGATCAGCGCCGGCGCGCATCAACAGCAGCACGGCATCCCGGTCACCGTTCCAGACCGCATAGGCCAACGCCGTCCAGCCGTCGCCAGCCTGGTGATTGGCATCCGCGCCGTGATCCAGCAGCATTCCGGAAACCTGAAGATGACGGTTGCGAACGCTGGCCATCAGCGGCGTCCTGCCGTCATTCGCCGCCAGGTTTGGATCGGCGCCTGACGACAGCAGCATCTTTGCGATCTCTTGCTGCCCGGTCGCAACGGACTTGATCAGCGGCGTCTCACCGGTGTGGTAGTCGTGGTCTGCGCCGGCAGCCAGCAATGCCGCAACCCATTCCGTCGAACCCTTTTCAATGGCCAGGCTCAGCGGCGTATGTCCGTCTTCGCGATAAAAGCGAAATCCCGCGAAGCTGATATCGGAATTCTTTAGCGCGTCAAGATCGCCCCGCTCGAACCAGGTCCAGTATTGCAGCACATCCGTTGCCGCCGGCAGTCGCGCGGACGGTGGAAGCGGGTTGTACTCCAGCCTCCAGTGACCGGCCTTCGAATCCGAATTCTCAAGCTGGTCTGCCTGCGACGGATCTTTGGCATCCGCAGCATAATGGAATACATCGGTTTTCAGCGTCGCGTCAGCCAGCCCATCGGACAATACCGAACCGGGTGCGGCGTCCTTGCCGCGGTCTTGCCCGACCAGCGCCAGCGGCGCTTCCGTTTCGGTGGCGGCAGTGCCGTCGAATAACGCGTTCTTACCGTATAGCGTTGCCATCGCCAACACCGCGAAACCTGCGGCCGCGGTCCAGATCAGCGGCCTTGACGCTACCGACGGCCTGACACCTGCATTCAGTTGCTCCAGATAGGCAATACCCTGCCCGCCGCCTTTCAATAAAGGCGCTATTTCCAAGGCACTGAGATCTTCCCGGTTCAACTGCATCACGAAGAACAGGCCGGACTGACCGGACGGCATTTGCGCATTGGCCGCGGCCCATTGAAATATGTCGTCAACGATTGCTGCGGGCAGCCGGTCTTCATGCAGACCGACGACCAATGTCTGTCCGATTTTTCTCAACGTGTTCGACATCGCCGATAACGATGCGGGGTAGCTGCTGAGCTGAAACCCGGATAGCATCGAACATTCATACAACTGCATCAGAAACTGTTCGCGATCCGGAATTTCAGCATCGAGTATGCGGGTGGCGACATTTTCAGCCCAGGCCCGGGTTTTACCGTTAGCCCGCGATTGCTGCGAAGCGCGGACCAGAGTCAGGCGCGGTAACTCACCCAGCCGCCAGGCTTTTGTCAGATGCTTAAACATATCTATTCTCGTTGCTATTGTTATTAGGTACGGTTTGCGGCTCGGATTGAGCGTGGTGTCGTTCTTTACTACCAGGCCGCTTGCGGGCTTCCGTGCCGTATTTTTCGTTCTAATTCAACAACAAATTATACCCAAGCATTATTTAACCAAATGCTAAAGCTTGTTACGGAATTCGCCGGCCACAGCACATTTCAGATGCCCTGTCAGTGCTGCAGCAAAGCCAAGTCCAGGCAATGTCATCGACCCGGATAACTTGCTAAAACTTTCACATCTTCTATACTTTTCACGATGACTGCTAATGTCTCGCGGGGGATATTGTGCGAAGAAAAAGTAGAAACTTGACGCACAACATCTATCTAGTAATGCCACTAGAGGTACCAATTCGCCTTGGTAATATTATCCGTTGTCGCCTTACCCGACTAATGGATTAGTGCCGTTACGCATTTGCCAATAGGGGATAAATAATGCACCAGAGAAACCTGACCGTCGAAACTCGACTTAATCGCGGTCCTGTCGGCAGACTTTTTTCAGCATCCTGTATAACTCTGGCACTGCTGATCTTCGCAGCAACCGGATCCATTCAGGCGCAGCCTGCATTTGATAAGACCTTCCTTCCGGATACCATCGGTATCGGCAGTGTCAGCACTTTGCAGTTCAGTATCACGAACAGCAGTGCAGCACCGGCTACCCAGGCCGCATTTTCCGATTCGTTGCCGGCCGGAGTGGTCATTGCCGACCCGGCCAACGCCAACAGCACCTGTATCGGCGACCTGGTCGCAAACCCGGGAACCAGTTCGATTTCGTTCACTAACGGCGGTATCGGCGGTAACGAAACTTGTATTATTACCGTTGATGTCACCAGCAGCACAGTCGGTACCCATACCAATGTCAGCGGTGATCTGACTTCCAGCCAGGGCAATAGCGGCAACGCAACCGACGACCTGATTGTTGCGACCAATCGACCCGGTTTCAGCAAGAGCTTCACACCGGCATCAATCAACCTTGGCGAAAGAAGCACATTGAGCTTCACTATCGACAATTCGGCTAATGCCAACCAGGCATTTGCGCTGTCTTTTACCGATAACCTGCCGTCGGGCATGGTGGTGGCCGACCCGGCCAACGCGAACAGCACTTGTAACGGAGGGGTTATCACGGCAACGGTCGGATCCGGCGTTATCAGCTACGGACCGATGTTCTTCCCCGATGCATCGGTTGCTGCGGGCGCCACCTGCACCATCAGCGTGGATGTCACCACGCCGAGTGTCGGCATGCTCGACAACATCAGCGGCGAGCTGACGTCGACCAGCGCCGGCCCGACGCTCAGCAGCGGGCGCGCCAGCGCAACACTGGACGTGAACGTCGACACCATCCACCTGACCAAGTCGTTTACCGATGACCCGGTTGCGCCGGGGGATACCGTTACGCTTGAGTTCACCATTTTTAACCGCGACCGCGGTGCGTTTGCAAGCGACATTGAATTTACTGACGATCTGGATGCGGTGCTGTCCGGGCTGGCAGCAGTCGGATTACCGGCCAGCAACGTCTGCGGCGCCGGTTCGCAATTAAGCGGCACCGGTTTGCTGTCCTTGACCGGCGCCAGCCTGGGCCCCGGCGAGTTCTGTACTTTCAGCGTCACGCTGCAGGTTCCGGCCAATGCGGCCCCGGGTGGTTATGCCAATACCACCAGTACGGTTAGCGCAACGCTCGGCGGTGTGCCGTTCGAAGGCAACTCGGCAACCGAAGTCCTGTTCGTGGACACCGCACCGATACTGACCAAGACGTTCCTGAGCAATCCGGTCGGCGGCGGTGACACGGTAACGATGGAGTTCAGCATCACCAATACCAGCACGACCTCGAGTGCAACGAATATTGCCTTCCTGGACAATCTGGATGCGTTTATTACCGGCATAGTTGTCAGCGCCCTGCCCGCACCGGGATTCTGCGGCGCCGGTTCAACCATCGCTGCGATTAACATCTCGGGCGATCTGCACCTGTCGGTGTCCGGGGCAAACCTTGCGGCCAGCGATTCCTGTACCTTCTCAGTGGATATCCAGGTTCCGGTCGGTGCGCCCGAGGGGGCTGCAACCAATACCACCGGCGATATCAGAGCGAGCATCAACGGCCTGACCAGCGTCGGTAATCCGGCGTCGGCCTCGCTGACCATCGCCGAAGGCCCCGAATTCGCGAAAGATTTCGTTAATGACCCGGTGGCGGCCGGCGACACGGTCACGCTGGAGTTCACTATCAGCCACTCCGAAGAGGCCAGTGCGGGTGCCACCGACATCAGCTTCACCGATGATCTGAACAGCACCGGCTTGAGCGGCCTGGTCGCAACCGGCCTGCCGCTGAACGACGTCTGCGGCACCGGCTCCCAAATCAGCGGCACCGATGTACTGAGCTTCACCGGCGGCAGTCTGGCGGCCGGTGAAACCTGTGTCATACAGGTCACCCTGCAAACGCCGGCTTCCGCATTGCCCGGAACCTATACCAATACCACGTCGGACATCTCAGCCAATGTCGGCGGCCTGGCGACTGCCGATCTTCCGGCATCTTCCGATCTGATCATTGCCGGACTGGAACTGGCCAAGTCGTTTACCAACGATCCGGCGATTCCGGGCGGCACGGTGAATCTGGAATTCACGGTCAGTAATACCAGTGCGACGTTTGACGCGACCAATATCGTGTTCAGCGATAATCTGAACGCAGTCCTGCCCGGACTGGTGCCAATAGCGCCGCTGCCGAGCGAACCCTGCGGTACGGGTTCTTTGCTATCCACCAGCGGGGCGGCAACCCTGGTATTGACCGGCGGCAACCTGACTGCCGGCACTTCGTGTACTTTCAGTGTCGACCTGCAGGTTCCGTCAGGCGCGACCCCCGGCTTTTACAGCAACGTCACCGGGGCGCTGACAGCCGATATCAACGGTACCCAGGTGGCACTCAGTCCGGCCACCGATGCGCTGGAGGTTTCCGGTAATCTGCTGCTGTTCGATAAAGCATTTACCGAAAGCTCGGTCGCACCGGGCGATACCATCGGTCTGCAATTCAGCATCGTAAACCAGAGCGCAACGGATACGATTACCGATATCGCGTTTAGCGACGACCTCGATGCGGCCCTGGCCGGTCTGGTCGCAACCGGTCTGCCGCTGAACGACGTCTGCGGCACCGGTTCCACATTAAGCGGTACCAGCGTGATTACGCTGACCGGCGGACAACTGGGACCGGGTGCTTCATGTGACTTCGTTGTGACCCTGCAGGTACCGGCCAACGCGGAATTCGGCGCCGGGGTGACCAATGTTACCGATCGCGTAACCGGTCTGGTCGGCGAGCTGGAAATTGCCGGCGATCCGGCCGTCGCAAGCTTCGAGATTGACTCAGTGGTCTTCTCCAAGGCATTCGCGGCGGGCGGCGTCGTTCCAGGCGGTACCACGCTGTTGTCGTTCACGATCAGCAACTTCGGCAGCGAGATCGTTGACCGGATGTTCTTCACCGACGATCTGGATGCAGTGATTCCGGGGCTGATAGCGATCGGTCTGCCGAGCGCCGGCGTTTGCGGCGAAGGGTCCGCCATCACCGGCACCAGCGTACTGACCTTTACCGGCGGTATTCTCGGACCGGGCGAAATCTGCACCTTCGATGTCACCGTTCAGCTTCCGACACCGGTCGCTGCCGGCGATTATCCGAACGTCACCAGCGAACTGACATCGGTCGGCACTCAAGTACTGAGCCCGCCGGCAACCGATGCGCTGACCGTCTTGCCGGACCCCGGACCGCCGGGTGGCGACGACGACGATGACGACGGAGATGATGATGACGGCGGCGGCAACGGCGGTGGCGACAGCGATGACTGACCGCTAACCGGCACCTGCCGATAAACCGAAAAAGCTGCGGGCCTGATGTCCGCAGCTTTTTTTATGCCAATGAGATTGCCGTGGCGGGCGGCTAGAAGGCGTTATGCCCGGTCAGTTCCCGGCCAACCACCAGTTGATGCACCGTTTCGGTACCCTCATAGGTGATTACCGATTCCAGATTCAGCATATGCCGGATCGCCTGATATTCGGTGGTGATGCCGTAGCCGCCAAGCATATCGCGGCAGTCGCGCGCGATATCCAGCGCCATTCGAACATTGTTCCACTTGGCCAGGCTGACCTGGGTCGGTTTCATTTGTCCCTGATCCTTCAACCGGCCCAGACGCAGGGACAATAGCTGTGCGCCGGTGATTCGCCGCGCCATATCCGCCAAACGCAGTTGAATCGCCTGGTTGGCCGCCAGCGGCCGCCCGAACAGAATGCGGTCCTCGGTATAGTTCAGTGCCTCGGTCAGGCACGCGATGGCCGAACCTATCGGCCCCCAGGTGATGCCGTACCGGGCCTGGGTCAGGCACGACAGCGGACCTTTCAGACCGACCACGCCGGGCAGCCGGTTGCGGTCCGGCACCCGTACGTTGTCGAAATACAGTTCGGAAGTCACTGACGCGCGCAACGACATTTTCGAGTGGATATCGCGAGCCTCGAAGCCGTCCATGCCTTTTTCCAGTAAAAAGCCCTGAACGCCTTCCTCGGTGTTGGCCCAGACGACCGCGATATCGGCGACCGTACCGTTGGTAATCCACATCTTCGATCCGTTGATCAGCCAGTCGTCGCCGTCGCGCTTCGCATGGGTTTTCATATTGCCCGGATCGGAACCGCCGTGGGATTCGGTCAGACCGAAACAGCCGATGACTTCTCCGGCTGCCATCGGCGGCAGCCAGCGCTGCTTCTGTTCCTCGGAACCAAAGGCCCAGATCGGATACATGCACAAACTGGATTGCACCGACACAAAACTACGCAGACCGGAATCGCAACGTTCCAGTTCCTGGCAGATCAAACCGTAGGACACTGCGTTCAGACCGGCGCAGCCGTAACCCTCGAGGCTGGAACCCAGCAGGCCCAGTTCGGCAATTTCCGGTATCAATTCGTCCGGGAAGCGCCCTTGGTCGAAGCATTCCGCGATCAGCGGCATAGCGCGTTCATCCACGAAACGGGCAACCGAATCCTGAATCAGGCCTTCTTCTTCGGTCAATTCGGAACGAATATCATAGAGATCTACGGAATTAAGGCTGGCCATCGAATCTGTCCTGACACGCTGGAGAATAAAGGCCGCTATTGTAAACGGCGCTGTGCGCGCTGAACACCCTCGGCGAATCCGAGCTTGTAGACTGCGATCACGCAGAGGATACAGCGCAACTCCGTGGCAAGACAGGCCGGCCGATCTGGAATAGACTGGCACCGATGACCGGCAAAGCGCAGGACAATCCATTCGATATTCGGCCGATTTGCGGCGATATCACGCAGCTCTCGGTCGATGCGATCGTGAATGCAGCCAACGAATCGCTGCTCGGTGGCGGCGGGGTCGACGGTGCGATTCACCGGGCGGCCGGACCCGGCCTGCTCGCCGCCTGCCGGAAAATCGGCGGATGCCCGACCGGCGAAGCCAGAATTACCGAAGCATTCGATTTACCGGCCCGCTGGGTGATCCACACCGTCGGACCGGTGTGGCGCGGCGGCCATCATCGCGAGCCTGAACTGCTCGCCTCCTGCTATCGCCGCAGTCTGCATCTGGCTCGTGAAAACCGGGTTTGCAGCATCGCGTTTCCGGCGATTTCCTGCGGCGTCTACGGCTACCCGCCGGAACAGGCTGCGGATATCGCCATTCAAGCCCTGTCCGATCAGGCCCTTTCCGATCAGACTATGTCCGGCAATCAACGTAACCGCGGTTTTCCGACCGATATCCTGCTGGTCGCATTCGATCAGCGCATGTTGCGCATTCTTAAAACTGCACTCGCAAAACACCGATAACCCGTGCTTGGGGGCAAACTAGTCCTCGTTAGCCACTCCATGCGGTACATGGCCGGCCGGCACATGCAGCCGGGCCGATTCGATATTGAAACGCTGATCATCAAAGAAAATATCCGCACCGAAAGCAGCCAGAAACTCGCCTTTCGGGCGCCCGCCCAGAAACAGGGCTTCGTCAATTCGAATACCCCATTCGCGCAGGGTCAGAATCACCCGTTTGTGGGCCGGCGCGGAACGCGCGGTGACCAGTGCCGTGCGTATCGGGTTATCGTCTGACGGATAGGCACTCTGAATCTGATGCAGAGCCTGCAGCACCGGTTTGAACGGACCGGCCGACAGCGGGTTTTCCGCAGCGTCCTTTTCCGATTGCGAAAACGCATCCAGACCGCCGGCTTTGTAGACCCTTTCGGCTTCGTCGCTGAAGATAACCGCGTCCCCGTCAAACGCGATGCGAAGCTGATCATGATTCCGCGATGCACCGGCCGAGGCCAGAATGGTCGCCGCCGCATAGCCGGCCTCCAGCGCGTTTATGACGTCCTGTTGATGGGTAGACAAAAACAGATGCGCGCCGAACGAGCGAATATAGCGATAAGGCGGTTCGCCGTTGGTAAACGCCGCCCGGCTGATGTCAAGGCCGTAGTGTTCGATCGCATTGAAAATCCGCAGGCCGGTGTCCGCACTGTTGCGCGATAGCAGAATCACTTCGACCCGGGGTGTTTTCGAATCACGAGTCGTCTTTGAATCGCCATTCAGCCTCAGCAGTTTATTGACCAGAACGAAGGCCGCACCGGGCTTGAGCAATTCGTCTTCGCGCTCGATCTGATAGTCGGCATAGCGGTCTATGCCCTCACGTTCGAACACCCGGTGACTATCACTGAGATCAAACAGCGCCCGCGAAGATATCGCGACCACCAGCGGCAGATTCGGTATATCAGACTGTGAGCCGGCCGCCATAGGATGAAACTCTCGTACCGTGATGCATTGTGGCTTATTCTAGCAACCGGTTTATCAAATGCTGAGAAGAAACATGAAGCGGGCCTTTGCATTAGCCGACCTGACCACACCCTGTCTGTTGCTGGATCGCTCGAAAGTGCAACGCAACTGCGGCCGCATGTCGATGCGGCTCAAGGGCCTGGGTGTCGGGCTCAGACCGCATATGAAGACCGCCAAGTGCGCGGAAGTCGCCGCGCTTGCGACCGACGGTCACTCCGGTGCGATTACGGTATCCACACTGGTCGAGGCCCTGTGGTTCGCCCAACGCAATTTCGATGACATTCTGTATGCAGTCGGCATGAGCGCCGACAAGCTGCCGCTGGCCGTTCAGGTGCTGGAAGCCGGCGCCGAGTTGTTGATCACTGTCGACAATCCTTGGTCTGCCAGTGCGGTTGCGAAGGCTGCCGCAGCCGCCGGTGTGGAGCTGCCGGTCTTGATCGAAATTGATTGCGGCCAGCATCGCGCCGGGGTTGCAGCCGACGGTGACACGCTGCTGCAGGTCGCCGATGCGTTGCACCGGACCGGCACCCGCGTAGCCGGAGTCATGACCCATGCCGGCCACTCCTATTGCTGCAACAGCCCTGCTGAAATCGAAACGGTCGCCGAGCAAGAACGCGCAGCCGCCTGCCTGGCGGCCGAACGCCTGGGACAGTCCGGGCATTCCTGTTCGACTATCAGCGCCGGGTCTACTCCGACCGCGACCTACGGCCGGCATTACCGCGGCCTTACCGAACTGCGGCCCGGCGTGTATCAGTTCGGAGACCTCTATCAGGCAGGCCTGAAAAGCTGTTCGCTCGATGACATTGCGGCAACGGTGCTGGCCACGGTCACCGGCCACCACCGACGGGCCGGACATGCGATAGTCGACGCGGGCGCACTCGCACTGTCCAAAGACATCGGTGCTCAGCGCTTCGAGCAGGACTTCGGCTACGGCCTGGTCTGCGACATCGATGGAACGCCGCTGCATCCGAGAGTCAGCGTGGCCCATGTCGAACAGGAACACGGCCTGCTGCGCGGCACGAATGCCACCGAGTTGTTCAGACAGGCACCGATCGGCAGCAAAGTGCGGATTCTGCCGAACCATGTCTGCATGACCGCGGCGGCCTACCCCGGCTACCACCTGGTCGCTGAATCGCAGCTTGTCGATTTCTGGCCGCGCTGTGGCGGCTGGTAGGCCCGAGGGCGCCGTGAAGCATGGCTTGTTCTCCCGGTGGGGTGGGCGAGCCATGCGAGCGAGACCAGAGGGGCGAGCGGCACCAGAGGGGTCGTGCGTTAGTTGCATGTCGTAACCCCGGCTGGACAGTCTGGCGGTTTTCTGAAGGAAAGAAGCCAGACTGGGAGGCCCGAAATGGATAACTCCGAAATGGACAACTTGAGGCGTGCGGTTGCGGTTTTCGTCCACACGCGCTTAACGTCTTCGCCGGAGCTACGAAACAAGCGAGCGCGAGACGCTTTGTATAAGGGCCCGGCCTGGCCTATAAGAACCGGAACTATAAGAACTGTTCGTTCAGAATCCGTTCTTCCAGCGAATGATCGGGATCGAATAGCAACCGGTGCACCACGCTTTTTTCTTCGTGGATATCGACGCTGATCACATTGCGGACCTCGGCCGCATCAGCGGTTGCACTGACCGGCCGTTTGTAATGATCGAGAACCTCGAAGCGGACCCTGACACCGCTCGGCAGAATCGCGCCGCGCCAGCGCCGCGGGCGAAACGGGCTGATCGGCGTCAGCGCCAGCGCCTCGGTTCCGAGCGGCAATATCGGGCCATGCGCGGAAAAATTATAGGCCGTACTGCCCGCTGCGGTGGACAGCATCACACCGTCGCAGATCAGCTCTTCCACGCGTACCACATTGTTGACGGAAATTCGGATCTTGGCCGCCTGGTTGCTCTGCCGCAGCAAGGAGACTTCATTGATGGCCAGTGCGGTGGAATCGTTACCGGCCTCGGTTTTAACCCGCATACGCAGCGGATTCAATTCCACTTGTTCGGCCACCCCAAGCCGTTCCAGCAGACCGTCTTCCTGATAGCGGTTCATCAGAAAGCCAATACTGCCCAGTTTCATGCCGTAAACCGGCAGACCCAGTTCCAGATGCCGGTGCAGTGTGCGCAACATAAAGCCGTCGCCGCCCAGCGCGACAATGACATCGGCTTCGGCCAGCTCCGCCTGGCCATAAGCCTGCTGCAGGCGCTCGGCCGCTTCGGGCGCACCGCGGTGAGGACTGAAAATAAAGTGAATGTTTTTCATGATGTCGCGAGCACCAATTGCTCGAGACCACGCACCGCAACCGACACGGTGGCGTAGTCCATATTCGGCAGGCTGCGCATATCCGACAGCATTTCTATCGGCCGCGAGGCTTCCTGACGGTGGCGTTCCAGCCACGCATCCACCGCATCCTGGTCATGGCCGCCGCCAGCCAGTACCTGGCCCGTCAGCGCCCGGTGCTGGCTGTACAGTTCGTCGCGCAGGTTGCCGCGGGCATGGGCGTGCCACTGCCCGTCGACCGGCAGCGATTCCACTTGCTGGCGCAGCCACTTCAGGTTCATCCGCTCGCCTAGCTGGTAGTAAACGTTGGCCACCTGCCGTACTTGCAGATCGCGGCGCGTGGCTTCATCGACGATATCCAGTGCCGACACCAGCCACTGCAGGCCGGCCAGCCGGGTTGCGAATTCCGGCTTGAAACCGCCTGCCGCCAATTCAGCAGCCGTCTGATCCAGCAGCGCTCGCTCATCAGCCGTCAGCCATTCCGGCAGATGGTGTTGCAGTTCCAGCACTCCTGCGGTCAGGCGTCCGACTTGTTGCTGAATATCCAGGCTGTGCGCGGGTTGATTCAGCAGCCAGCGGGTTGCCTGGCGCAATAAGTTCCAGACCATCAGCAGCGTCCTGGTCTGCAACTCGGCCGCAACCCGGTTGTCCGTTGACTCGATGACCGACCACAGCTCGCGTGCGTTAAACACCTCTCGTGCAATGGTATAAGCCTTCGCGACCTGAGCCGGACTGGCGCCGGTGTCTTCATGCATGCGCAGCGTAAACGATGCGCCCATACGATTAACCATGCTGTTGGTGACCATGGTCGCGATGATTTCGCGTTTCAGCCGGTGCTGCCCCATTTGCTCGGTGTATCGCTGCTGCAGAGGTTTCGGGAAATAGCCGATCAGCTCATTGGACAGGTACGGGTCTTCCGGCACGTCGGAAGACAGCAATTGCTGATATAGCTCGATCTTGCTGTAGGACAACAGTACCGAGAGTTCAGGGCGGCTCAGCCCAAGGCCGCGGTTTCGGCGCTCTTTCAGTTCGTCGTCGTCAGGCAGGAATTCCAGTTCCCGGTCGAGCACGCCGTCGTTTTCGAGCATTGCGATAAAATGCGCCTTTGCGCCCAGGCGCGGGCCGGTCAACTTCTCCATCATGCTGATGGCCTGGGTTTGCAGGTAATTGCTGCGCAATACCAGATCGGCAACCTCATCGGTCATCTCGGCCAGCAGTGCGTTGCGCGCTTTTTCGTCCAGTTCGCCCTGCTGCATTACCTGGTTCAGCAGAATCTTGATATTCACCTCGTGATCGGAACAGTCCACGCCGGCCGAATTGTCGATAAAATCGGTATTGATGCGGCCCCCGGCCATCGCATATTCAATCCGGCCGAGCTGGGTCAGCCCCAGGTTGCCGCCCTCGCCGACGACTTTGCAGCGCAATTCCCCGCCGTTGACCCGCAGCGGGTTGTTGGCCAGATCTCCGACGTCGGCATGGCTTTCCGACCCTGCCTTCACGTAAGTACCGATGCCGCCGTTCCAGAGCAGATCCACCGGCGCTTTAAGCAGTTCCTGAATCAACTCGGCCGGGCTCAACTGATCCACCTCCAGCCCGAGCCAGGCTTTGACCTCTTCACTGAGCTCGATCGTCTTGGCCTGCCTTGAGTAGACCCCGCCGCCTTTGGAGATCAGGCCGGCATCATAGTCCTCCCAGCTGGAACGCGGCAGATCGAACAGGCGTCGGCGTTCCTCAAACGACCGGCCAGCGTCCGGATCCGGGTCCAGGAAAATATGCAAATGGTTGAACGCCGCCTGCAGCCGAATGTGTTTCGACAGCAGCATACCGTTGCCGAACACATCGCCGGCCATATCGCCGATACCGACCACGGTGAAATCCTGCGACTGAATATCGGTTCCCAACTCCCGGAAATGCCGCTTGACCGACTCCCAGGCGCCCTTGGCGGTGATACCCATGCCCTTGTGGTCATAACCGACCGAACCGCCCGACGCAAACGCATCGCCGAGCCAGAAGCCGTGTTCCTGAGCCACGCCGTTGGCGGTGTCCGAAAAAGTCGCGGTGCCTTTGTCGGCAGCAACCACCAGGTAAGGATCGTCCTCGTCACGCCGGACCACATTAGCCGGTGGCAGGATATTTTCATCATCCAGATTATCAGTTATATAAAGTAACCCGTTGATAAATAACTTATAACAATAGACAACTTCTTCCATCACCGCTGCCCGGTCACCGCTATCAGGGAGTTGTTTGACGACAAACCCGCCTTTTGCGCCCAAGGGCACGATCATGGTGTTTTTGACGTTCTGGGCCTTCATCAGCCCCAGTACTTCGGTACGGAAATCCTCTTTGCGGTCAGACCAGCGCAAACCACCTCGGGCTACCTTGCCCATTCGCAGATGAATGCCTTCCACGCGTGAGGAAAATACCCAGATTTCCCGGAACGGCCGTGGTTTCGGAAGATCCGGCACCTGGCTGGAATCCAATTTAAAGCTCAGAAACTCCAGTGCGCTGCCCGCGGGGTCCACACAATAGTAGTTGGTCCGCAACGTGGCCAGAATCACTTCGGCGAACGCGCGCAGGATGCGGACCTGATCCAGGCTGCGAACGCTTTCCAGCGCCCGCAATATCGCGCGCCGAATCAGATCGAATGCC
>JANQPM010000046.1 GCA_028289465.1 Lysobacterales bacterium
ATATCGATATCGTCCAGTACCGCCTCGTCCGACATGCGCCCCCAGCCCAGCGCCAGGTCCACCGGAGACAGCTCGGACTGGCGTCCCAGATGGTAGTTCTCCTTGGACAAGACCTTGGCCCTGACGCGAAAATCAGCCAGGGTCGTGACGGTGTAGTCGCCTTTCTGGAAAAACCGCTGCCGTTCCACACGCCGTTGAACCGGCGCATCGGGTGCTTTGACGCCGGGCCCCAGCGTGACGGTTCGATTTTCCGCGTATAGATACCAGACAACCGCGATCAGCAGGCCGGCAAGCAGTAGCTTTTTCATTTCAGCGGACCGTTCTGATCGCGGGTCATGTTCGCAGGCGTTATTTGGCAGGCGTTATTTGAAGGGATAGCTCAATACGATATTTTCGCTGCGCTCCGGCCCGGTCGAAACCATATGCACGGGCGCGCCGCAAAGCGCTTCCATTGCCTGCAGATAAGCTCTGGCGTTTTTCGGCAGATCGTCCAGCGCCCGAACCCCGCGGGTGGATTCCGACCAGCCCGGAAAGGACTCATAGATGGGTTCCAGTTCCGGCCACAGTTCGGCATCCAGCGGTGGCCGTTCGAGGCGCTCGCCGTTTAAATGGTAGCCCGTCGCAATGCGCAGTTCCTCAAAGCCGTCGAGCACATCGAGCTTGGTCACGCAGAAGCCGGTGACGCCGTTCAGTTTCACCACATGGCGCAGCGCTACCGCATCCAGCCATCCGCAGCGGCGCGGCCGGCCGGTGGTTGCGCCGAATTCATCCCCGCGCCGCGCGATACGCTCGCCAATCGAGTCCTGCAATTCGGTCGGAAACGGCCCGCCGCCGACGCGGGTGGTATAGGCCTTGGTAATACCGAGCACATAGTCGAGATCGCAGGCACCGACTCCGGCGCCGGAGCAGACGCCGCCGACAGTGGTATTGGACGATGTGACATACGGGTAGGTGCCGTGGTCGATATCCAGCAGACTACCCTGCGCGCCTTCGAACAGAATACGCTTGCCGGCGTCGCGCAGCGTATGGATCTTGCCGCTCACATCGCCGACCATCGGTGCGAAATAGGCACCGAGCTGCAATGCGTCGTCCAGAACCCGATCCGGATTCAGCGGCTTTTCGTCGAAATAGTGGCGCAGGGTGAAGTTATGGTAGTCCAGCACACGGCCGAGTTTTTCCTCCAGCCGCTTCGGCTGCAGCAAATCGGCCACTCGAATACCGCGCCGGGCGACTTTGTCCTCATAGGCCGGTCCGATGCCTCTGCCGGTGGTGCCAATCGCTCTGTCCCCGCGCGCCTTTTCGCGTGCCTGATCCAGACGCTCGTGGTAGGCCATAATCACCGGACAGGCAGCCGACAGGGTCAGGCGCGACGTCACGTCCACGCCGCGCTGCTGCAATGCATCGACCTCGGTTTTCAACGCACCGGGCGATAACACCACGCCGTTGCCGATCAGGCAGGCGACGCCGGGCTGCAAAATGCCGGCCGGTATCAAGTGCAACACGGTTTTCTGCTCGCCGATGATCAGCGTATGGCCGGCATTGTGGCCGCCTTGGAAACGGACCACGGCGTCGGCGTCCCGGCTTAACAGATCGACGATCTTGCCCTTGCCCTCATCGCCCCACTGGGTACCGAGCACCACCACTGTAGAAGATTTCATGGAACCGCTTTACTACGTTGCAAACTTCAGAATTATCGCACCGATGAGCATACTGACAACACCCACCCAGCGGATATTCCGGTCATTCAGCTTGGTGACCTCGCGCATGGTCTTGCGCCAAGCCTTCGGGCTGATGCTCGGCACCAGCCCTTCCAGAATCAGCAACAGCGCGAAAGCCGTTAGCAGGTCGGCAGCCACTGCTGACGATCACTTACGGCTGCGCCTGACCGGTTCCCTGGTCGGCTTTGAAGTAGTCAAAGAACTCCGACCCCGGGTCCAGCACCAGAATGTCCTGGTCGTTGCTGAATGATTTTTCATAGGCCTGAAGGCTACGGTAGAACGCATAGAATTCGGCATCCTGCTCGTACGCCTGTGCATAGATGTCAGCGGATTCGGCATCGCCTTCGCCACGTACCTTTTCTGAATCGCGGCGCGCATTGGCCAGAATGATCTGGCGCTCACGGTCGGCGCTGGCCTCGATCTTTTCCTTTTCTTCCTGGCCCTGCGACCGGTGCTTGTTCGCCTCTTCCTTGCGCTCGGTTTCCATCCGTTCGAAAACGGAGCTGGTTACCGCATCGGTCAGTTCGATCCGCTTGATGCGCACATCGACGATATCCATGCCCAGTTCGGCGACTTCGGTATCCGCCTTGTTGGTCAGCCGTTCCATAATCTCGGCGCGTTCTTCGGATACCACCTGCTGCAGCGTCTTGGACGAGAACTCGGCGCGTAGCTGGTCTCGAAGAATCTGCGCCAGACGGCTGCGGGCAAACGTCTCGTCGCCGCGTGTGGTCAGATAGAAATCGGTCACGTCGGTGATCCGCCACTTCACGAAATAATCGACATCGACGTATTTCTGTTCGGAGGTGTTCATCTGCTCCGGGGGCATATCCAGGGTCAGAATACGATTGTCGAACTTGCGCACATTGTTGATGAACGGCCATTTGATATGCAGGCCGGGCTGGTAGTCCGTTTTAACGATCTTGCCGAGTTGGAAACGGACCGCATATTCGGTTTCCTTAACCTGGAACAGGCCCATGGTCACGATCACCGCGGCGGCAATGCCGAGAATCAGTAATAGGGTACGTTTCATGGTCTGCCCTCCCGGCCGCTGCGGGTCGTGTCCCTGCCCCTGCGGCTGTTACTGTCTCCGCCGGACTGGCTGCCGGCACCGGCGATACTGGATGTCACCGGCGGCACCATGCGCGCCGGATTCGAATTGGCGATGCGGTCCAGCGGCAGATACAGCATGTTGTTACCCTGCACATCCATCAGCACCTTGGACGAGTTCGACAGCACGTTCTCCATCGTCTGAAGATACAGGCGCTGGCGGGTAACCTCCGGCGCTTTCTGATATTCACTGAGCAGCAGGCTGAAACGCTGTGCCTCACCGTCGGCCACCGCTATGCGCTCGGCCTTGTAGGCTTCCGCTTCCTGCACGATTCTGGCCGCCAGACCGCGGGCTTCAGGAATGATCTTGTTGCTGTATGCCTGCGCCTCATTGACGAAACGCTGCTCGTCTTCCCGTGCCTTCACCACATCGTCGAATGCGTCTTTGACCTGCTGGGGCGGCTTGACGTCCTGCAGGTTGAACTGGCTCACTGCCAAACCGGTTTCATAGCGGTCGAGAATCGCCTGGACCAGTTCTTCGGACTCGGTCGCAACCTGCCCGCGCCCGGTTTCCAGGATAAAGTCCATCAGGTTGGTGCCCATCACCTCGCGCATCGCGCTTTCCGCCGCCTCTGCCAGCGTGAGTTCGGGATCGCGCACGTTAAACAGGAAACTGACGGGATCCTGTACCCGGTATTGAACGGCATAGTTCACGTCGATCAGGTTTTCGTCTTCGGTCAGCATGCGGCCGCGATTCTCGCGCGACAGTATCTGGCTGACATTGACCTTTTGCAGGCTTTCGATCGGCCGCGGAAAAGTGAACTGCAAACCCGGTTCGACGGTGCGCACATGCTTGCCGAAGCGCAGGACGACACCGCGCTCGGACTGGTCGAGCACATGCGGTGAGTCGAACGCGGTCCACAATATCGCGCCCAGTACGATCAGCATCACTATCGGCGGGCCGCCGGACTCGCCGCCCCTGCCGCCAAACAGACGGCGAAAGCGGTTGCTGACCGAACGGAATACATCGTCTAAATCCGGCGGCTGGTCGCCGCCCGATTGCCAAGGATCTTTCTTGCCGCTACCGGGCTCTTTCCAGGGCATTGAAATTCTCCTGCCTCGTGGCGTTGGTTAAGCTCAGGTTCTGAGAAACTGACTGGGGTCTGACCGGCGGATTTACAAGCAGTAACGGATCAATTGCCGGAGAGAGGTGTATTTTAGGGTCCAGCGGAATGCTCGGCAAGCAACTGCTGGCGCGCTGTCCTGCCGGCGGCCCCGGCCAGCCGCCCCAGCCGGCGGGCCTGGTCCCGGCTCAGGTTGACTTTGATCGCCCAGCGGCCGTCGTCGTCGACCTCCTCCTGCTCTACCGCACCCCAGGCAAAGAGCTGGGCCCGCAGCTTGGCCGCCTCGCCGGGCACCGATATCCAGCGTTTGAGCCGCTGGCCGGCGAATTGCTCGTCCAGCACCTGTAACAGCAGATCCATGCCCTCGCCGGTCAGCGCGGACAGGCAGACTGCACTCGCGGCACCGTTCTCCGCCCGGCGGATTTCGGGCAAATGTCCGTTTTTGTCGATCCCGCCGTCGTCGATTCCGCATTTGTCGATTTTGTTATAGACGCGCAGCGTTGGCACCGATCCGGCGCCGATGGTCTCCAGCACCTGCAGTACATCCTGCTCTCGCTGCGCATGGTGCGGATCGGCGGTATCGATCACGTGCAGCAGCAGGTCCGCTTCGCGCGTTTCCTGCAGCGTCGACCGGAATGCGGCAATCAGGTCATGCGGCAAATCGCTGACGAAGCCCACCGTATCGGCCAGCAACAGCGGACCGCAGCCCGGACCGTCCAGCCGGCGCACGGTCGGATCCAGGGTCGCAAACAACTGGTCCTTCGCAACCACATCGGAAGTTGTCAGGCGGTTAAACAGGGTCGACTTGCCGGCATTGGTATAGCCGACCAGCGCGATCAGCGGGTGGCTCGAACGCACGCGGGAGCGCCGGCTCTGGTCGCGCTGCCGTTCCACTTTTTCCAGCCGCTGCCTGAGCTGCCGAATACGCTTCCCGAGCAGGCGCCGGTCGGTTTCCAACTGGGTTTCGCCGGGACCGCGCAGGCCGATACCGCCCTTCTGGCGCTCCAAATGGGTCCAGCCGCGTACCAGGCGGGTGGCCAGATGGCGCAATTGGGCCAGTTCCACCTGCAACTTGCCTTCAAAGGTTCTGGCGCGCTGGGCGAAGATATCCAGAATCAGCGCGGTTCGGTCGTGCACGCGGCAGCGGCACAGTTTCTCAAGATTGCGTTCCTGTACCGCGGACAGTGTATGGCTGACCAAGACCAGGTCGGCCCGGTGCTCGGCAACCGCCGCGGCGACCTGTTCGGCTTTGCCGGAGCCGACGAAGTATTTCGCATCCGGACGCTGCCGCGGCGCTTCGACGACGGCAACGATCTCGGCACCGGCCGAACGCACCAGTTCGGTGAATTCCTGCAGCGCTTCTTCGCCGGTTCGGCAGTGATTATTCGGACCCCTTAAGACTGGATGTAAGACAACGGCCCGTTGCCCACGCTCATAGCGGTCTATCAAATAATGCCCCTATTCGTTTCCGTTGTTATACACCCGCACATTCCGGGCAGGAACCACGGTGGAGATGGCGTGTTTATAGATCATCTGGCTCACTGAGTTTTTCAGCAGCACCACAAATTGATCGAAAGACTCAATCTGACCTTGCAGTTTTATGCCATTGACCAGGTAAATGGACACCGGTACCCGTTCACGACGTAACTCGTTCAGATACGGCTCCTGCAAAGACTGTCCTTTGGACATTGTCCTTCTCCTTATTGTTTATCGTATTTTTCCTCTGAGAACGATGTAGTGACACTAAGTCGCTAATTCAAGGAAGTCCTCTACCTCATTGAAAATACGGCAATAAACGTCCTCAGTTTCCAAATCATACCACAGGGTTCCGGGTTCTGCCCGCAACCAGGTGAGCTGCCGTTTGGCCAGTTGTCGCGTCGCCGCAACCGTCTGGCGCCGAAACGCTTCCCGGTCGGTCTCGCCGTCGATATAGGCCCAACCCTGACGGTAGCCGACACTGCGCATCGACGGCAGATCCGGTGACAAATCAGACCGCTCATGGAGACGCCGCATTTCGTCTTCAAAGCCACCGGCCAGCATCGACTCGAAACGCCCGGCAATGCGTTCGTGCAAACTCGCGCGCCGGGCCGGGCACAGCACCAGTTTCAGCCACCGGAACGATGCCGGTGATGCGGCCCCGGCCTGCCACTGGCTGATCGGCCGGCCGGTGGTCTGCAGCACTTCCAGTGCCCGCTGGATACGCTGCGCGTCATTCGGGTGGATATTGGCCGCTGCCTGCGGGTCGTGCTGCTGCAGGCGGCGGTGCAGCGCGGGCCAGCCCTGCTCTTCGGCTTCGGCATTCAGGCGGGCGCGGACTGCCGGGTCGGCGGACGGCAGCGGGCTCAATCCGCCAAACAGAGCCTGGTAGTACAGCATCGTGCCACCGACCAGTAACGGTACTTTGCCGTTATGTTGAATGTCTGCCATGGCATGCAGTGCATCCTGCCGGAATTCGGCAGCGGAATAGGCTTCGGCCGGGTCGCGAATGTCGATCAGCCGGTGCGGCGCGCGACGCAGGGTCTCCGCATCCGGTTTTGCGCTGCCGATATCCATGCCGCGATAGACCTGTGCCGAGTCGACGCTGACGATCTCCACCGGCAGGGATTCGAGCAGCCGAATGGCGGCACCGGTCTTGCCCGACGCGGTCGGGCCCATGATGCAGATTGCGTCCGGTCGGCTCATGCCCGCAAGGCCTCGGCCACAGCGTGCCAGGCTTCTTGTTTCCGGGCCAGGCTCAATGCCGCCATCGCCGGGCTGGTGGATGGCAGGCGCCGGTAGCGCAGGTCAGATCGGGACGGAATCCGGCCGCGTTTGACACCGCGAAAATACAGTTCCTCGGATTTCGCACCATTGAAGAAGACCGAATGGATACCGGGGCTGCGTGCATAGAGTGCTGCGAAATCGTGATACTCGATGGAATCGGTGCGAATCGCGCTGTCCAGACTGCCGCGGCGCCGGCAGCGATCCAGCACATCCCACAACGCGATGCCATGGCGCGACAGATGCGCCATTCGGTCCGTATACGAAGCCTGTGAATCGAAACCCAGCATTCCGGCCATGATGGGCCAGAACGCGTTGCGCGGATGAGCGTAGTATTGCTGTGCCTGCAGGGACGCGGCACCGGGCATCGAACCCAGCACCAGCACGCGGGCATCGGCATTGCACAGCGGTTCGAAAGCCGACAGGCTTACTGCTGCTGCCGCCATTTACCGGCCACGCAAAAAGAGCTGATCCAACTGCGTCATATTCAACTGCACCCAGGTCGGCCGGCCGTGGTTGCATTGATCGGCCCGTTCGGTCGCTTCCATCTGCCGCAGCAATGCATTCATTTCAGCCACCGTTAACTGCCGGTTCGCGCGCACCGAGCCGTGGCAGGCCATGGTGGAAAGCACTTCGTTGACTTCGGCCTGCAGGCGGTCGCTGGAGCCCAGCGTGACCAGATCGGCCAGCACGTCCCGCACCAGTGCTTCGATATCGCCGCCGCTGAGCAGGCTCGGCACCCGCCGGACCAGAACGGACTCCGGTCCGGCGACCTGCAGTTCGATACCCAGCTTTTGAAATCCGCTGCCGTGCTCTTCAACCTGGGCAACTTCTTTTTCGCTCAAAGCAATCGCATGCGGCACCAGCAGCATCTGGCTGTTGATACCGTTCTCCTGGTACGCGTTTTTCAACCCTTCATAGGTAATGCGTTCGTGCGCCGCGTGCATGTCCACCAGTATCAGGCCGTCGCTGTTCTGCGCCAGCACGTAGACGCCGTGCAATTGCGCGAGCGCATAGCCGAGTGGCGGCACCACCCGGTCGGACGGTGCTGCACCCGCTGAATCGGCCGTACTCGTCAGCTCGGCATAACGCGCGACCTGCTCGGCCACCGCCAGCGGCATTCCGGTCTGCCGTGCGATGCCGGCCGGCCGATAAGCACCGCCGGACGATGGCAGAACAGCCGGCCCGGCAGCCGCCGCGGACGACTCCACCACGACCCCGCCGGGTTTGGTATCGGCCAGAAAACGATGCAGCCGGGAGAATAGAAAATCGTGCACCTGGCGGCCGTTGCGAAACCGCACCTCGTGTTTCTGCGGATGCACGTTAACGTCCACCAGGGCCGGGGCCAGTTCCAGATATAGCACAAAGGCCGGGTGACGGCCGTGAAACAGCACGTCCTGATATGCCCGGCGCACCGCGTGTGCGATCAGCCGGTCGCGCACCATGCGCCCGTTGACGAAAAAAAACTGCTGGTCGTTCTGGCTGCGGGAAAAGGTCGGTCGGGCAACCCAGCCATGCAAACGCAGTCCCTGCGCGTCAGTATCGATGTGCAGTGCGTGTTCGATAAATGCCTGTCCGCAGAGCAGGCTGATCCGCCGGTCGCGTTCCGCGTCGCCAGCCGCGGCGTCCAGCCGTTGCTGCGTACGGCCGCCATGCGACCATTCGAAAGCGCAATCGAAGCGGGTCAGCGCCAGGCGTTTCAGCAGATCGGTAACGTGGTTCAGCTCGGTCCGGTCGGTGCGCAGGAATTTCCGCCGTGCCGGCGTGTTGTAGAACAGATCGCGCACGGTGACCTGGGTGCCGGCGCTGATCGCCGCCGGTTCGGCTTCGCCAAAAGTTCCGCCGTCGACATCGAGTTTCCAGCCATGGGCGGCATCGGCGGTCCGCGATGCCAGGGTCAGGCGGGATACCGATGCGATACTGGGCAGCGCTTCTCCGCGAAAACCCAGCGATTCCAGCGCTTCAAGATCATCCAGTGTGGATATCTTGCTGGTCGCATGACGCGACAGTGCAAGCCACAGTTCCGCCTTGCCGATGCCGCTGCCATTGTCGCTGACCCGAATCAGCCGCTTGCCGCCGGACTCCAGCTCAACCCGAATACGATCCGATCCGGCATCGAGTGCGTTTTCCACCAATTCCTTAACTACCGACGCCGGTCTTTCGACCACTTCGCCAGCGGCAATTTGGTTGATTAGATGATCCGGGAGTTGCTGAATCGCCATGCGGCAATGGTAGCCGATTCCGCTCGGCGCGTCGCCACCAGCACCATCAATATTCGCCGGCGCTAGCCGGTCGGAATAACCAGCGATGCACCGACCAGGATACGGTCCCCTTTGAGCTTGTTGGCCTTGCGCAGTTCCGACACGCTGACCTGATAGCGCTGTGCGATACCGCCGAGGGTTTCGCCGCGGGCAACCACGTGCTTGGACGGTTGGCGGTGGGCTGCCATCCAGGTACCCGGAGGCGGCATCGACAGAAAGTGCTGGCGAATACCGCTGGCAATGGCCTCGGCCAGCTTGCGCTGATGCCGTTTGTCGTTCAGGCGCTTCTCTTCGGCCGGATTGGAGATAAATGCCGTCTCGACCAGCACCGACGGCACATCGGGCGATTTCAGAACCAGAAAGCCGGCGCTCTCCACCTGCCGCTTGTGCGTCTTGCCGACGTTTTTCAGCGCGTTGAGAATATGCGCAGCAACGTGGTTACTCGCTTCCTGGGTCGCATTCTGGGACAGGTCCAGCAGCACCGAAGCCAGCATATCGTCCTTGTCGTTCAGCGTGACGCCGCCGATCAGGTCGGACTGGTTTTCCTTGTCCGCCAGGCGCTTGGCCGCTTCACTGCTGGCACCGCGGCGCGACAGCACGAATACCGAACTGCCGGCGACGCGCCGATCGCGAAACGCATCGGCATGAATCGATACAAACAAATCGGCCCGCGCCTTGCGGGCCTTTTCGAACCGGTCGCGGTGCGCCATGTAGTAGTCGCCTTCCCGAATCAGCACCGCGCGCATACCCGGCTCGCCATCGATCACTTTTTTCAGTGCCTTGGCAATCGCCAGGGTGACATTCTTCTCGCGGGTCTTCTTAGCGCCGATCGCACCCGGATCGTCCCCGCCGTGACCCGCATCCACCGCAATCACCACATCGCGGTTCTTATCCTGCTGGTAGTCCTTGACGGTTTTGATGGCGTCGGCCGAACGGCCGTCCCGCTTCGGGAACAGATCGACCACCAGCCGGTGGCCGTATTCGCCGGCCGGCGGCAGTAGGAAACTGCGCGCTTCAACCGCGGTTTTCAGATCCATCACGATGCGCAGATTCTTGCCGTCGCGAATGCCGTGGCGCACGCCGGTCAGCATGCCGCCGGACTGGGGCTCGAACGCCAGCGCCGCATCGACGCTGGCGAGATCCAGGTCGACGACGACCCGCTGCGGCCCGGCCAACTGAAACAGGCGATATTCCACGCTGCCGCTGAGATCGAGCACCGCCCGCGTCTTGTCCGGGCTGGCCCAGACACGCAGACCACGAACCTCCGTCGCCTGAACAACGGACGCGGTGAACAGCAGGCTGATGACGAGTAACAGGCGTAGCATCGGTTTTCTTATCGCTATACTGGCCCGAATAATGCCTTTTATCCAAGCGTATTTCAAGTATTTTTCCATATAAATCGGCTAGATAAGCGATTAATCTAGAATCTATCTGGCGGTTACTGCCGAACGAGTTGGTCGAATGGATTCCGCCCGAGACCACTCTCGGCGAACACCCTGACATCCCTGCCCTGGCCCGGGTCCTCGAACACCAGCAGCCAATCGGCCGGCGGCAAATGGCCGGCGCCTTTTTCCGGCCATTCGATCAACCAGATGGCCTGGCTCGGCAAATCGGCCAGCCCGAGATAGTCCAGCTCCTGTCCGTCGGCGATTCGGTACAGGTCGAGATGGTGAACGAATTGGTCGTCCAGCGGATAGCTTTCCAGCAGCGCATAGGTCGGGCTCTTGACCCGCCCCGGATAGCCGAGCGCATGGATAAAAGCCCGCGCAAACGTCGTTTTCCCGCTGCCCAGCGGGCCCTGCAAATACAGACAGAACGGGGAATAAACCAGGCCGGCCAGCCGTCCGGCCCATGCAGTCAGCGCCGCTTCATCCGGCAAATGCAGTTGATAAGGCATTGGTTGGCCTGGGTCCGTCATCGCTCGCTCAGGTGCTCACTTAGGGATAGCCAGGCTGCCGGCAGCGCATCGATCACATCGCCGGCGATCAAGCCGGCTTCGCCGAGTTGCACGGCGGCCAGATCAGCCGTTGTGGCATGAATGAAGACCCCGGCGCTGGCGGCCTGATAGATCGGCATACCGCTGCCGAGCAGTGCCGCTATCACTCCGGTCAGTACATCGCCCATGCCGGCGCTGGCCATGCCCGGATTGCCGGCCCGGCACAAACCCATCGGTCCTCCACGGCTACCATGTTCATCGCCAGCATATTTCTCATCAGCACAGACCAGGGTGCCGTTGCCTTTCAGGACAACGACTGCGCCGTAGCGTACTGCGATTTCCCGGGCGGCAGCGAAACGATCCGCCTGTACACGATCTACATCGCTGCCCAAAAGACGCGCGGCCTCGCCCGGGTGCGGAGTCAGTACCCAGTCGCGGCGAACGCGCGGGTTCTCGGCCAGCCAGTTCAGGCCGTCCGCATCCAGCACCAGCGGCCGGGGATCGTTTACCGCGTACTCAAAAGCCGCCCGACCCCAGGCCTCCCTGCCCAGTCCCGGGCCTGCGGCCAGCACCGTGGCCCGCCGGGTCAGCGACACCAACTCCGCCGGATCGGAAACCGAAGCGGTCATCAATTCCGGGCGCGATAAATTGATCCACGCGGCATGATCCGGATGCGAAAACAGGGTGACCAGACCGGCACCGGCGCGCAATGCTGCCGAACCGGCGAGCAGTGCCGCACCGGACATACCGGCCGCACCGCCGACAATGCCGATATGGCCGTAGTCCCCTTTATGCGCGCCGGCCGGCCGCGGCGCGCCCCAATCGGCCCGGGCAGTGATCTCGCGGCAACGCACCGGAACCGATTCATAAACTTCCGGCGGTACCTGCAGATCGTCAAACACGATATTACCGGCATGGTCCGGCCCGTCAGCCGTGTACAGGCCCCGTTTCCGGCCGATAAAGGTAACCGTCCTGTCCGCCCGGACCGCCACGCCGAGTACCCGGCCGGTATCGGCACACAAGCCCGACGGAATATCCACCGCAACCACCGGCCGTCCCGACCGGTTCACCGTATCGACCAGTGCTGCGTAGTCGCCGGCAACCGGCCGCTCGAGACCGGTACCCAGCAGCGCATCAATCACCAGATCGACGCTTTCCCACGGTACTGCATCCACCGGGCTGATACTGCCGCCGGACTGCAGAAACGCCGCTGCCGCCGTCGCCGCATCGCCGCTCAGTGCATTCACGGGTTTCAGCGCAAGCATGCAGACCTCAAGCCCGGCCTGCAATGCCAGTCTGCCGACCAAATAGCCGTCACCGGCATTGTTGCCGGCCCCGGCAGCTATCAACCAGTGTCCGCTGGCCGGATAGTGGGCGCGAGCATCGTCAAACAGCGCGAGGGCGGCGCGCTGCATCAGCTCAAAGCCGGCGATGCCGTGCTGGTCGATCGCGACGCGATCCAGCGCCTTAACGTCCTGCGCCCGATATAATGGCGGTGATAATGACATTGCGGTATGCACAACCCTCACGAGATACGATCGCATTATAACGATGAACCCCTCCGCCCGACATGACGCGCAACCGGCCGCTCAGACAACCGACTGGCAAGCCGTGGCTGAACAAATCAAGACCTGGGGGAAGGCGCTTGGTTTTCAGGACGTCGGTATTACCGATACTGAGCTAGACTCTCATGAAGTCCGGCTGCTGAACTGGCTGGAACAGGGTTTCCATGGCGAGATGGGCTACATGGAAAGACACGGCACCCGGCGTAGCCGGCCGCAGGAGCTGATCCCGGGCACGATTCGAATTATTTCCGCCCGCATGGACTACTGGCCATCCGATGCTACCCCGGTCGAAGCACTGCTCGAACAGCCCGAGACAGCCTGTATCTCGCGCTATGCCCTGGGCCGCGATTACCACAAGGTGCTCAGGCGACGCTTGCAGCGCCTGGCCGATAGGATTACCGACAGCGTAGGCTCGTTCGGCTACCGGGCGTTTGTCGACAGCGCGCCGGTGCTGGAAAAGGCACTGGCGGAAAAAGCCGGTCTCGGCTGGATCGGCAAGCATTCCAATCTGCTGAACGACAAGGCCGGTGGCTGGTTCTTCCTCGGCGAACTGTATACCGATCTGCCGCTGCCGGTGGACTCGCCCGCGACCAACCACTGCGGCAGTTGCCGGCGGTGCATCGACATCTGCCCGACCGACGCCATCGTCGCGCCGTACCAGGTCGATGCGCGGCGCTGCATTTCCTACCTGACGATCGAGCTGCACGGCAGCATTCCCGAACCACTCAGGCCGAAGATCGGCAACCGCATCTACGGCTGCGACGACTGTCAGGCCGTCTGCCCGTGGAACAAGTTCGCCAATGCGTCGGCGGAACCGGATTTCGCGCCGCGGCACGGTCTTGATGCACCGGATTTGGTCAGCCTATTCCGATGGGACGAAGCGACTTTTCAAAAGCGCACCGAAGGCAGCGCGATACGGCGCATCGGGCACCTGCGCTGGCTGCGCAATATCGCCGTCGCGCTGGGCAATGCGCCGACCAGCGGACCGATTCTCGATGCGCTTCGTTCGCGGCTGAATCACCCCTCGGAACTGGTCCGCGAGCACGTGAACTGGGCCTTGCGCCAACACGCGGACAAGGCGGCCGGTAGCACTTGACGGCCGGCTTCACGTTGACCGGCCTCACGCTGACTGGCTCCAGGCGAATATGATACTCTGGTAGTTTAATTTCTAGCGCCGTATCGCTCAGAATACGGTTCGACAAGCAACCACCAAATATTGGCGATCACGGATATCGGAAAGACTTATGAGTATGATCAAGCGCCTCCATGCAATGCGTCACCACGGCGGACCCGCAAAGACAGTCGGCCTGCCCGATGAAATCATCGAACGGTTTGCCAAGCAGGATTCGCGATTAGTCGATGCCATCAACGACGCCTGGGAGACGTTCGAACGCTTGCAAACCGAAATGCCGGAGCTGCTGGCACTGCCGGAAGCGGAAATGATCGAAGCGGTGCAGCAGGACTACGTTAATTTTTATCAGCTCGACGCGGTCAATCCCTACGTTGCGCTGGCGGCGCGCGGACCGTGGATCGTCACGGCCAAAGGTGCGGTGCTGCACGACAACGGCGGCTACGGCATGCTGGGTTTTGGCCACGCGCCAACCCAGGTACTGGACGCGATGAGCCGCCCGCACGTGATGGCCAACGTGATGACGCCGAACATCAGTCAAAAGCGACTGATCGCCGCGCTGCGCCGGGAGATCGGCCATAACCGCGACGGTCATTGTCCGTTCGGCAAGTTCTTATGCCTGAACAGCGGCTCCGAAGCGGTCACGGTCGCTGCCCGCATCTCCGACGTTAACGCCAAGAGCATGACCGATCCGGGCGGCCGCCATGCCAACAAGACGATTCGCGTGCTCGGCCTGAAAGGCGCATTTCACGGCCGAACCGACCGGCCGGCACAGTTTTCCGATTCCACCCGGAAAACCTATGCCCGCCATCTCGCGACCTTCCGCGACCGGGATAACCTGATCACCGTAGAGCCCAACGATGTAGAACAGCTCGAGCAGGTTTTCCACTATGCCGAACAAAACGATATCTTCATCGAGGCTTTTTTTATCGAACCGGTCATGGGCGAAGGCAACCCCGGCCAGGCCATCACGCCCGAGTTCTATCAGCGGGCCCGGCGCCTGACCAAAGAGCATGGGGCCCTGCTGCTGGTTGACTCGATTCAGGCCGGCCTGCGCGCCGAGGGCGTATTGTCGATCTGCGACTACTCGGGTTTTGAACATGTTGAAGCACCGGATATGGAGACCTATTCCAAAGCACTGAATGCTGGTCAATACCCGCTGTCGGTGCTGGCGATGACCGAGCGGGCTGCCGGTCTCTATCGTAGCGGCGTCTACGGTAACACCATGACAACCAATCCCCGCGCGCTGGACGTGGCCTGTGCGGTACTGGATTCCATCACCCCGGAACTGCGCGACAATATCCGCGGCAAAGGCCAGGAATTTCTGCACAAGCTGGAAGCGCTGAAAGCCGAAATGGACGGCGATATCACCAAGGTGCAGGGCACCGGCCTGCTGTTCTCAGTGGAATTGGACAGCAGCAAATTCAAAAGCTACGGCGCCGACTCGATCGAAGAGTACATGCGTCACCACGGCATCAACGTGATCCACGGCGGCGAGAACAGCCTGCGCTATACGCCGCATTTTGCAATCACCGGCGCCGAGGTGGATTTGATTGTCGATGCGACACGCCAGGCACTGCTGCAAGGTCCGGTCAAGGCTACTGCTTCAGAAGCCGCGTGACGCGATACCGGGGCTGCAATCCGCGACGGAGCGCCGCAGCCGCGGCGCTCTTGCTATGCGTTGCCCAGATCGCACCGTCACAGGGCGACACAGCATCATTCGACGGGCCGGCGGCGCCCTACTTCGAGCCGCACCGGGCCTGCGTATTGCTCTACGACGAGGCCAGCGACCGCCTGACAGCTTATGGCCTGGACCAGTGTCGAATGCCGTTGGCACCTTGCTCCACATTTAAAATACCGCATGCCTTAATCGGCCTGGAGACCGGTGCGGTGACCGGTCCGGACCACGTCAAGCGCTGGGACGGCACACGCCATCAGCGCCGGGCGGCCAACCAGGACCACGATCTCGCCAGCGCGATCCGTGATTCCATCGTCTGGTATTTTCAGTCCGTTGCCACCGATATCGGTGCCGAGCGCATGCAGCGCTGGCTGGACCGGCTGGACTACGGCAACCGCGATATCAGTGCCGGCATGGACCGGTTCTGGCTGAACACCAGCCTGACCGTCACTGCCTTTGAGCAATTGGATCTGCTGCGCCGGCTGCAGCGAAACGAATTGCCGTTTCGGACCGGCCATCAGCAGGCGGTCAAACGAATGCTGCTGCAGGCCGATGCACCGCTGCCGGGTATGATATTCGGCAAAACCGGCAGTTGCCGCGGCGCGGAATTCGACCATGGCTGGTTTGTCGGCTGGTGGGAACACGACGATCGACGCCTGAGCTTTGTCGTCAATCTGACCGGACCTTCGGCCTGGGGACTGGAAGCCCGAAAGATGTTTTACCCACTGCTGCAAGACTGGCAATCAATAGGAAAATAGACCATGGCTCATATGCAACCGCTACCTGCGGATACCCACCCGGAACTGGCCGAGGACTTCGCGATTTTCGAACGCATACTGGGTTTCGTGCCGAACAGCCTGCTGACCATGCAACGCCGGCCTGAAATCGTCAGAGGCTTCGGTGTGCTGACCAAGGCCGTGATGGCGCCGGACGGCGAGGTCGATCTCGGCTTCAAGCGACTGCTGGCACACTTCTCCAGCCGTGCGGCAGGCTGCCAGTACTGTGAAGCACACTCACTGGTTGCGGCCAAGATTCACGGCATTTCTCAGCAAAAACTGGATGCCATCTGGGATTATCAGAATAGCCCGCTGTACAGCCCGGCCGAGCGTTGCGCGCTGGATTTCGCACTGGCCGCGGGTGCCGTTCCAAACGCGGTCGATCAGGCCATGATGGACCAAATGCGCGAATACTGGAGCGAAGATCAGATTGTGGAGATTCTCGGCGCGATCTGCCTGTACGGTTTTCTGAACCGCTGGAACGACTCCATGGCCACCGACCTCGAGGCTTCACCGAAAGACATGGGCACACAGGTCCTGGCGCAAGGCGGCTGGACCGGTGGCAAGCACGTTAAAGCCAAAGGTGACCCACCGGCACAGGGAAGCAAACCCTCTTCGCTAAAATGAAACCACCGTTTGTAGGTACCGTACTGCAGGAGCGCCTCTAGGCGCGATCGCACGGTTATGCGCAAAAAAAGTCTGCGGCCCGACGGAGAGGCTGCCGGGCCGCAGACAGCCGCGACCTACATGCGCCCGGAACCCTCCATCCGTGCCATGTAAGGGAGTGCAATGCGGCAATCCGTATCGTGTGCCAAGCGTCTCATGCCGAAGGTGCCACGATCACGGTTTTCACAGCCTGTGCGGTCTCGAAAAGACCAGGCTGCTACCCCCCTAGACTGCTGATCAGCGTTTGCGTGCCCGCAATGCCGATACCCAGCAGTGCAAACAGTACAACCAGACCCACCGCTTCCCCTGTGACGGCAAGCACCTCTCTGACCCAGGTTGTACCCCCCTCAAAGTATCCGGCATTCGAAAGCCGGCGGCACGGGCCGTTGCCCGCAGGCCTGGCCGGCACGGTCTCGACCGTCGGTCGGTCGGCAATCACACTGTCGGATGACAATAACGCCGTAAACATGTGCCTGACTCCTCGCTTTCGTTTGCGTGGATGCCATCAGATCACAGGCGGTTCTCAAAGCCTGAGAACATTGGCGTTTCGGGTTTGGTTAGTACCCTGCCTGTTTCATTTAGCAGAAGTTATTCGTGCCTGAAGGCACTCCTACAGCGACGGGCCAGCCGGCCGGCGCCTAGGCCGAGTACCGGTCCAGGCTTCGGCGGGTGCTGTCGATCACGGCCTGGCGCAGAAAATCCGGCCCCAGCACTTTGACCTCTGCACCGTGGCGCATGATATCCATGATCAGTTCCTGCGGCCGACTGAACGGTACTTTCAGACGATAGCTGCCGTCCTTGAGCCACTCGCCCTGCTGATCCGGATGCCAGCGTTCGTCGGCAACCCAGCGGGCACGCTCCGGGGTGAACAGCAGTTTCGCCTGGTGGTGGGCCGGACCGGAGAAAATGCCGTAGGACTGATCAAAGTGATCGGCCATCTCTTGGTTCGGGATATTCCGGGCCGGACGATCCAGCACCTGCTGCTCGACGATGCGCTCCAGCGCAAAGCTGCGCAGGCCTTCCGCCCGGTGGCACCACGCGTCCAGATACCAGCTATTGCGGTACTGAGTCAGACGCAGCGGCGAGACATCGCGGTCGCTGATCGCGTCCCGCTCGCGGCCGTGATAGCGAATATGCAATTGCTTTCTGCCGACCAGCGCCCCCAGCACGTCCTGGAACATACGCTGCGGCACCGGCCGCCCGGCGGTATGGTGAATATGAATCCGCGATCCATCGCTTTCCGCTTCCACGCCCTTTTGCTGCAGCAGTTTGGAAATACGCCCTTGCAGCGAATTCAATTCGTCTTCCAGCAGGCCGGGCTGCACATCGGTCAGTACTTCGCGGGCGGTCAGCAGGGCCTGCAGTTCGTCCGGACTGATCCAGATGCCGGGCAGCTCGAAACTCTGATCGTAGCTGCGGTCGTAGTAAAACGCCTTGGTCTCCGGATGCTGCTCGATCGGCGCACCGAGGAAATCCCGCAGTTCATTGATCAGCCGGTACAGCGTGGCCTGAGAACATTCCAGCCGGTCCATCAAATCGTGCCGGGAAATCGGCGTGCGCCGCTGGCTCAGGATATTGTGCAGATGGTACAGGCGTTCTACTTTGGACATCGGTGCGCGTTCAGACGGTTGCTACCGGTCCATTATCGCTGATTCGATTCTCGTTTACTGATAAACAGCAGCGCCTGGTCGATTCTGGCCAGGGTCCGCTCCCGCCCGACCAGTTCCAGGGTCTTGTCAATAGACGGCGACACGCCGCTGCCCATCACCGCAACCCGCAGCGGCTGTGCAACCTTGCCCAGATTGACTTCCAGCGATTCCGCCACCTGCTGTATCGCCTGCTGCAGGGGATCGGCCGACCAGTCGGTCAGTTCGCGCAGCGCTTTGCCGGCCTGCTCCAGCGGCAGGCGGGCCACCGGCCGCAGATGCTTCTTCGCAGCACCGGCATCGAACGCATCGAAATCCTGGTAGAACGGCCGGCTTTGCTCGGCCAGCTCCCGCAGGGTTTTGACTCGCTCAGCCTGTACCTCGACCAATGCGATCAGATCCGGTCCGCGGCTCAGGTCGATGTCGGCCTGCTGAAAATGCCAGGCCAGATGGCTTGCAACCTCGGCTGCCGGCAGGGTTTTCATCCAGTGCTGGTTTAGCCAGATCAGCTTGTCGGTATTGAATGCCGACGGCTTCTTGTTGACCGTTTCGATATCGAACAGATGCACCATGTCCTGCAGCGAAAAGACCTCGTCATCGCCGTGTGACCAACCCAATCGTACCAGGTAGTTCAACAGCGCCTGCGGCAGATAGCCGTCATCGCGGTACTGCAAGACCGAGACCGCGCCGTGACGCTTGGAAAGCCTCGCGCCGTCATCGCCGAGTATCATCGGCACATGGGCGAACACCGGCGGCTCGGCACCCAGCGCATGGTAGATGTTGATCTGGCGCGGCGTGTTATTGATATGATCATCGCCGCGGATCACGTCGGTGATGCGCATGTCGATATCGTCGACGACCACGGTGAAATTGTAAGTCGGCGAACCGTCCGGCCGGGCAATAATCAGATCGTCCAGTTCGTCATTCGCGACCCGGATCAAGCCTCGCACCCGGTCCTTGAACACCACGTCGTTGGTTTCAGGATTGCGAAAGCGAATCACCGGCTGTACGTTGTCCGGCACGTCCGTGCGCTCGCGGCAGCGCCCGTCATAGCGCGGCTTGTCACCGGCCGCCATCTGGGCCTCGCGCAATTCGTCCAGGCGGGTTTTGCTGCAATAGCAGCGATAGGCCTTGTTCTGCATCAGCAACTGTTCGATGACCGCGTGGTAGCGGTCGAATCGCTCTGTCTGGAAATACGGTCCTTCGTCGTAGTCCAGACCCAGCCACTGCATACCGTCAAGAATCGCCTGCACCGATTCCGGCGTTGAGCGTTCCAGATCGGTATCTTCGACCCGCAAGATAAAAGCCCCGTGATGATGCCGGGCCTGCAGATAGCAGAATAACGCGGTTCGAGCGCCGCCGACGTGAAGGAAGCCGGTCGGGCTTGGTGCGAATCTGGTCCGGATGGTCATGCAAATCCTGCTTGAAAAAGAGGCGGCATTTTAGCAGTTTGCCCCGGTTCCTGGTACACGCGTCCGGTCACCAGACACGTGCCGCACCGACCGCCGCTTGCGGTTTTTGGCGCAAAGGCGCCGCAGGCGACCCGCCGGAGCGGGCGCCATGAAGCATGGCTTCTTGCGCGTTGCGCAAACCGCAGCGCAGGTGACTTGGTGCAGGTGACTTGGCCGGCGGTTTTGCCAACGGCAAAGAAGCCGGCCAGCAGGCACCGTTTAGCGCGTCTGGCTTCGCCTGCACGCGCTTAACGGCTCCGTCAGAAGGCTTCTTCGCTATCGCGAAACCGCCATCTGACTCCACCTGCGCTACGAAAGAAGCGGACGCGAGACTCCATTTTTGTTTATCATGGCCGCAACTCACAGATTCGGACGGTTCTTGCATCGCGATACCTTATTCGACAATCTCGTTGCTCCCGCTCGAATAGCGGCGGGGCTGTTGCTCTGCGCAGCCGTATTGAGCCAGGGCTGCCAGCAGCCGTCGCAGCTTGAGCGCGTGCAGCGAAGTGGCGAGCTGACCATTATCACCCGCAACGGCGCAACGGCTTACTACACCGGCGCCGACGGCGAACCCACCGGGTTTGAGTACGATCTGGCCGCCCAGTTCGCCGCGTTTCTGGGCGTCGATATCACGGTCAAGGCCGCCGAACGCTTCCCCGATCTGTTCCCGATGCTGGAAAACGGTGCCGGCGATCTGATTGCCGCCAATATCAGCCGTACCGCCGAACGCCGGCGTTTCCTGCGCTTCGGGCCGCACTACGAAACGGTTACCGCCGAGGTGGTCTACCGGCGCGGCGAACCGCGTCCCGTTAGAACCGAGGATTTGGTCGGCAACCGCATTCGAGTGATCGCCGGTTCCAGCTATGAGTCCCTGCTGCAGGCAGCCAAACTCGAGTATCCGGACCTGCAATGGCAGACGATCAGCGACGGCAGTATCGAGGACTTGCTGGAAGCGATCGACAACGGGGAAATCGACTACACACTGGTCGACTCCACCGTACTGCGCATCAGTCAGCGTTATTTTCCGGGCATTCGGCGCGGTTTTTCCGTCGGCCAGCCCCAAGCCCTGGCCTGGGTGTTCCCATCAGGCGACGACGACTCCCTGCTGCAAAAGGCTCGCGAATTCTTCGCGCTGGTCAGCCAGGATGGTCGTCTGGCCGCATTGAAATCCGCGTATTTCGACAGTTCGGACGAATACGATCACGCCGGTATGTTTACCTTCATGCAGCAAGTGCAAAACCGGCTGCTGGACCTGCGCCCGCTGTTTGAGCAGACTGCCGCCGCTCACCGGATGGACTGGCGCCTGCTGGCCGCAGTCGGCTATCAGGAGTCGCACTGGGATCCGCTGGCCACCTCGCCGACCGGCGTTCGCGGCCTGATGATGCTGACCCTGCGTACTGCCGAACAACTGGGGGTCAGCGACCGGCTGGATCCGGAGCAGAGCATCGACGGCGGCACCCGCTACCTGAAGGACCTGATCGACAACCGCATTCCGAAACGTATTCAGCAGCCCGACCGCCTGTGGCTGGCCCTGGCGGCCTATAACATCGGGTTCGGACACCTGGAAGATGCCCGGGTGCTGACCGAACGCCGGGGCGGTAATCCCGACCGATGGGAAGACGTCAGCCAGGGATTGCTGCTGCTGAGTAAGGAAAACTGGTATACCCAGACACGCTACGGCTATGCCCGCGGCTATGAGGCGGTCAGGTATGTGAACAATATTCAAAGCTACTACGACACGCTGGTCTGGATGGACACCCATTCACACCCACTGTTAGCGGGTCACCGAATCACCGAGGCGCCGACCCCGGCTCTCAATCCATAAGCGTATCGGTGTCCGCAGCGTCCATTTGCAGCCAGGCGCACGTTCCGTCTGAAGCTTTGTCTATCGCCAGCAGCCGTTCCCGGTGGCAGTCCAATTCCCCGGCATCCGCTGCGAGTATAACCAGCGACGAACGATCGATCTCGGTTGCGTCCGCGACCCGGTCAGACACGCCGGTGTCTTCAGCCAATGTCAGGCCCAGATCCACCTGGCCACCGGTCATCGCCAGATAGACTTCTCCGAGAATCTCGGCATCCAGCAAGGCCCCGTGCAGGCTGCGATGGCTGTTGTCGATGTCATAGCGCTTACACAGCGCGTCCAGGCTGTTGCGCTGACCGGGGTGCATCTCACGCGCGATCAGCAGGCTGTCCACCACCTTTGCGTAGTCTTCCACCACGCCGAACGGCTGCTCCAGCAGGGACAATTCGAAATTCAGAAAGCCGATATCGAAGGCCGCATTGTGAATGACCAGTTCCGCTCCGCGAATGAACTCCAGAAATTCTTCGGCAATGTCAGCGAACAATGGCTTGTCGTGCAGAAACTCGTTGGTAATCCCGTGGACTTCCAACGCACCAGCATCGACCTCGCGCTGCGGGTTCAGGTAGTAATGGAAACTATTCCGGGTGACGCGGCGGTCCAGCATCTCCAGCGCGCCGATTTCGATAATCCGGTGGCCGAGTTCAGTTTCCAGGCCGGTGGTTTCCGTATCCAGTACGATTTGTCGCATGATTCGATGTTCTTCTAAGTACAGCCCGATGCGGTCGGAACCGCTTCCCTGGCCAGAGTATCGGCCCGTTCATTACCGGCATCGCCGGCATGGCCCTTAACCCAGTGCCATTTAATACTATGGGCCTGCGCGGCCTGGTCCAGCGCCTGCCACAGATCCTGATTTTTGACCGGCTTTTTGGCGGCGGTGCGCCAGCCGCGTGCTTTCCAGCTATCCATCCACTCGGTGATGCCGCGCATCACGTACAGGGAATCGGTAAATACATCCACATCGCAGGAGCGCTTCAGCGCTTTCAAGCCCTCGATAACCGCCCGCAACTCCATGCGGTTGTTGGTGGTCATCGCCTCACCGCCGGACAGTTCCTTGCGGCGCCGTCCGTAGCGCAGTAAAACGCCCCAGCCCCCGGGGCCCGGATTGCCGCTGCAGGCACCATCGGTATACATCACCACGCGGCTCATGTGCCGGTCTTCCGCACCATGCCGGAACCGACCGGCAAAGTGCTGCTGGTGCGCCGCTTGGATGGCAGGCGGAAACGAACCCGGTGCACATTAGCGGGCGTATTGCGCTTGGTGAAGCGCACGATGCACAAATTGCCGACGCCTTGCAGCAGGCCCGGCAGCCGGTATCCGGACAAGGTCTGACCTAGGCCGCCGATACCGATGCTTTCGCTATGCTGCCGGTGCAGATCAAGGTCCTTGGTTGCAACGCTTATCTGGGCATCGGACAGTCTCGGTATGCGCCTACGGCGTCCGGCGGCCAAGCCGAGATAGCCATGTGCATTAAGAAAACTGACAATCAAATACCCACCGGGCCGCAGGACCCGGGTACTTTCTGCCAGCAGCCGCTGACTGTCCGCGTCGGCCGACAGACAATGGCGCATGACCAGCAGGTCGATGCTGTCGCATTGCAGCGGGAGTTCCGGAAGTTGATGGACCAGCGGCTTGACGATTGCATCCTGCCCGCAGAGCCAGTGCCACCGCTCACTGAACTCGAGCGGCAATATCGCGCTCTGCGTCTCCGACGCCGGGCCGATCTGCAGTGCCCGCCGGCCGGTCAGGCCGTCACAGAGTTCCGCCAGCCGGCGACGCTCGATTTTCCAGAGCCGCCGACCGTCCGAACCGCTGAACCAGTCATTAGCTGCGGTCATTATCACCGGTTTTTGTTATGCTGGTTTTTGCAATGTCGGGCAAAGCATACTCTTTGCTCAAACAGAAGCTCAAGCGATTTACCCAGTATTTCAAGGTCTCCACGTGGTATCCGTCACCCCGATCTGCGCATTCAGTGACAATTATATCTGGGCCGTGGTCGGCGAGCGCAAGGCCTGTGCGACTAAACCCTGTGCGGTGATCGACCCCGGCGATGCGACACCCGTGCTCGCGTTCCTGCAGCAATACGACCTGGCGCTGACCCAGATTTTTCTGACCCATCACCATGCCGATCATATCGGCGGCGTCCGCCGGCTTCTTGAACAATACTCAGCGACTGTTTACGGCCCGGCCGACCCGCGCATGCCGGCCGGCACCATGCCGCTCGCCGAAGGCGACGAGGTCGCACTGCTGGGTGCGCCGTACCGCGTGATCGAAGTACCGGCCCACACCCGCAGCCACATCGCATACTATGGCGAGGGCCGGTTGTTTTGCGGCGACACCCTGTTCTCGGTCGGCTGCGGCCGGCTGTTCGAGGGCAGCGCCGCCGATATGCAGCGCGCACTGGACAAGCTGGCCGCACTGCCCGACGATACCCTGGTCTACTGCGCCCACGAATACACGGCATCGAACTGCCGCTTTGCGACGCTGGTCGAGCCCGGCAATATCGCGCTGCAACAACGCACCGAAGCGGTAGAACGCCTGCGCCGGCGAGGCGAACCGACGCTGCCGAGCACCATCGGTCAGGAAAAGGCAACCAATCCGTTTATGCGCACCCGCGAGATCGGCGTTCGACAGGCCGCCGCGGCACACGACAGGTCGGCGCACGAGCCGGCCGAGGTTCTGGCGGTGATTCGACAATGGAAAGACCGCTGCTGAGGCGCCGGCCGGCCACGATGGCACGATTGACAGAAATCCATCTAAGCTATTGATTCAGAATACCGCACGTCACTTGACCCGCTTTCCCCGGGTAGACAATAATCGGCGGGTCAAAAATCGGATAATGATAAATGCGCGCTCGTCACCTGATTGCGGCCGGCCTGTTGGCCGCCACTGGCTGTGCCAGCCTGACCCCACCCGCAACCCCTGAAGCCCCGGCCGATCCCTCGGTTGCCTCCCCCGTTGACTCCGCGACTGACCCGGTAACCGGTGAGATGGCGGTTCCGGTGACCGAACCGGTTGCAGAGGCCGCCGTTACCCAAGTCGATGCCGGCCCGGTTTACGACACGGTCTGGGAACGTGTGATCGACCGTTTCGCGCTGCCGTCCTGCAGCATCAATGCCACTGCCGCACGCTGGGCGGACTGGTATGCCGGGCACCCCGAATATCTGCAGCGCGTATTCAAGCGGGCGCAGCCCTGGGTGTTCGATATCGCCGAAGAAATCGAGCGGCGGGATATGCCGGGCGAGTTCGCATTGCTGCCGGTGGTCGAAAGCGCCTACGATCCGTTCGCCTACTCCAGAGGCCGGGCAGTCGGTACCTGGCAATTCATCTCCGCGACCGGAAAACGCTACGGCCTGCAGCAAAACTGGTGGTATGACGGCCGCCGGGACGTGTATGCCGCAACCCGTGCTGCGCTGGATTATCTGCAGGACCTGGGTGAGCTATTCGAGCAGGACTGGCTGCTTGCACTGGCCGGCTATAATGCCGGTGAGAACCGCGTGCGGCGTGCCGTAAAGCGTAACCACCGGGCCGGCAAAGACGCCGATTACTGGAACCTCTCGCTGCCCCGGGAAACCCGCGGCTATGTCCCTAAGCTGCTCGGCCTGAGCTGTATTTTCAAGGACCCGGCGGCCTACGGCATTACGCTGCCGACCTGGCCGAATGAGCCCGTGGTGGCTGCGGTCGATACCGGCAGGCAAACCGACCTGGTACTGGCAGCCCAACTCGCCGGTATTTCGGTCACCGAACTGTTCGCACTGAACCCCGGCTATAACCGCTGGGCGACCGCCCCCGCTGGTCCGCACCGAATTATTTTACCGGTAGAAAAAGCGGCCGACTTCGTCAACCGCCTCGACAGCCTAGCTACCGACGCGCTGATGCGCTGGGATCAGATCACCGTTGTCAGCGGCGATTCCCTGGGCAAACTGGCCGCCCGCTACCGCGTACCGGTGGCAGTGATCAAAAACACCAACGGCCTCAGCGGCGATATGATCCGGGTCGGGCAGAAGCTGCGCCTGCCGCGCGATGCGACCGACCGCATCGACCCGCTTTATGCCAGTGCCGCCGGTGAACTGCAGCGCCTGCAGGCCAAACTGGTTGCACCGGACCGAGTCTCCCACCGCGTACGCCGCGGCGAATCCTTGTCGACGATTGCCAAGCGCTATCGAGTGCGGGTTTCCGACCTGCAACGCTGGAACGGCATTCGCAACCCGAACCGGTTGCGCGCCGGCCAGACCCTGGCTATTTTCCATTCGCCGGTCGCCCGGCCGGCTGCCGCTAAACGGGCCGGCCGGTATACTGTGCAGCGCGGCGACTCCCTGTGGACCATCGCCCGACGCCACAATCTGAACATGAAGGATTTGATGCGGTGGAACCAATTGAACGCCAAAAGCGTATTGCGGCCGGGGCAGCGACTCAAATTGAATCCCTGATGACCCGTTCGACGAGCGTGCTGCTGGCGGCATTGACGCTGACTGCCTGTGCTGTCGTGTCGGCCGCATCTGAACTATCCATTGAAGGCCGGCCGGTACAGGGCGGCCTGATTTTCGGCCGGACCAGCCCGAATGCAACGGTAACCCTGGACGGGCAAACGGTAATGGTTTCCGATCAGGGCCGTTTTGTGATTGGCTTCGGTCGCGATGAGCAGGGTACCCGGACCCTCAGAATCGAGCATGACGGCGAATTGCTTGAGCAGGAGTGGGCCGTTCAGGCGCGCGACTACCGCATTGAACGGGTAGACGGTCTGCCGCCGGCGACGGTCACGCCGGATGCTTCGGTGCAGCAGCGTATCCGCGACGAGCAGGCGCTGGTCGTCCAGGCCCGTTCCCGGCGCGATTCGCGTACCGACTATACCCACGGATTTATCTGGCCGGCCCAGGGCCGGCTCAGCGGTTTCTACGGCAGCCAGCGGATTTTGAACGGCCAGCCCCGGCGGCCGCATTACGGCCTGGACATCGCAGCGCCCACCGGCACGCCGGTCGTCGCACCGGCCGCGGGTATTATCACGCTGACCCATCCGAATATGTTTTATTCCGGCGGCACGATCATCCTGGACCACGGCCACGGGCTGAGCTCCACCTTCCTGCACCTCAGCGCAATCGAGGTCGAAGCGGGTACCCGGGTGGAACAGGGGCAGTTGATCGGCCGCATCGGCGCGACCGGTCGGGCGACCGGACCGCACCTGGACTGGCGAATGAACTGGCTGAATCGGCGCGTCGACCCGCAGCCGCTGCTCGCACCCCCATCCGACCAATCGTCTATTCAACCGTCCAGGCAATCACTCGGGCAATCACCTGGGCAATCACCCAATAAATCACCTGGCCAATGAACTTGTCGGCGCGGCGAACACCCCGGCTTTTCGGCAGCAATCTCGCACCGGTGCTGCTCGCCGCATTGCTCAATGCCTGCGCCGGTACATCGCAGAAGGAACTCGCCGGGGCCGATAGCCCGCAGATGGCTCAAGCGATAACCGGGGCTATGGCGTGGCTCGCCCGCGAACTGCCCGGCGAATACGGTAACTACGCCCAGGCCTGGACCCAAGCATTCGAGGGCATGCTGCACTGGAATCTGCTGATTCGGCCGGCAGCAGGTAATCACGACGGGCGCCAATGGTTTGTCGCGAGCCAGATGCGCAGCGGCGACCCGGCCGCCGCACGCCATCAATTGCTGGCTTTCGACCGCGTCGATCAGCGACTCATACTGCGGTTTGCACCGATCGCCAACCCTGAAGCCTGGCTGTCGGGCACCGTCGGCACCGAGCCGGCGTTCCAGCCGGGTTGCGCCATTCCGCTCAGTTTCGGGCGGCAACAACTCGCCGGCGAAACCCGGGCCGAAAGCTGCCGGTTCACCGGCAACCAGGGCCACGAAATGAGCCTGCGCAAGGATTTCGCATTCAGCCCGGATAACATTGGTATCGGCGAGCGTATCGACGGCCTGTCGAACGCAGCCGAGGGTGTCGCACAGACCTTTCGCTTTCAGCGCCGCCACTGGTATCGGGGCTGGGCAGGCAGGCGTGAGGAAAGCGATAGCCGTTGGCGCCTGAGCCAAGAGGTCCGGCTGCACGACAACGGCGGTGAACTGACCCTGACCGATGCGGCCGGCCTGCCGCTGGGATACCGTCTGAAGCTGGCCGTAGTGCCCTGGAAGGAAGACCAGCCGGCGATTCTACGGCTGGATTTGATTGACGCGGAAACCGGTGAGCTGTTGAATTACGCCTGGAGCGATGCCGACAGCGACAGCATCGGTATCACCACCGATAAGGTGCAGGTCGGACTCAGGCGCGTCAGGCCCGAATAGCTTCTACAGGAATACTACAGCTTGCCGTGGCCCAGGCGCACCGGTGCGCCGGCGCCGGCGATATAACCGCCCTCTACGCCCTTGGTTATCACCGATACCGCATTGTGCGGGTGCAGGCTTTCGTAGTGCGTGCAGCGGGCCCAGAAATCCAGAATCCGTTCGTCGGAATTCAACGCGGTCTGCACGCGGCGCGCAGCGTCCTCGCAAAACATCAGATTCTGGCCGTTAAGCAGCGCGAACGCCTGTTCGTCTTCCCGCTTCACCGCGGTCTGCACCGGCGTCTGCAGTGACGATTCCAGCAGGTCGATCAGTTCGATCAGCGGAAACAGCTGAAAAGACGGCGCAAGCCTTACCCGCAATTCGGCGGCGCTGCGCTGGCTGTGCGGCGTTGCGAGAATGCCGCCTTCGCTGCCGAGCCATGCGTGAACTGTGTCTCTATCCAGCGGCTGGTCGTCGGAAAAATCTTTGCTGAACTGCTCCTGGATCAATTGCCGGGCCAGTGCGGCGGAACACGGGCAGGTGCTGGAATAGAGAATTTCCAGGCCCAGTTCCACCGAAAACTCATTGTCATCCAGAATGCCGATCAGCGATACCGGATAGCGGCGCCAGCCGGCATTGTCGCTTTCCAGGGCCTTGCGCCGCACGGTGTAGTCGAAGTCCACCCGAACCAATGCACGGTTGCTCAAATCGGCATGCGAATCCAGAAACGAACGCAAAATCTGCCGCAATGTGCAGGGGCTCATCGGCCGCTCGCTCAACGCCTGGTCCAAATGCAAATACAGGCGCGACATATGGATACCGCGCACTTCCGGACGATTTAGATTGACAAACGCTGTCACCTTGGCCGTGGAATGAATCAGGCCATGCCCGGCCGTCTCCAGCCGGATCGGCAATTCGATCTCGTCCATGCCCACCCAGTCGAGCTCGCCGGCCACCTGGGCCCGTGCGTCGTTGGCGATATCCGGCATGTCTTTAACGACATTTTCAATCGGCTTCATAATGTGCTCCGAACCACTCCCTTGCTGGTGATTTTCACCGTACTCCCGTGCCGAATATTTGGGTCAGTTCCCGAATTCGCAAGGGATTTTAGGTATCCAGATGTAAATTATCCGTGAAAAGTACCTGCGATAGCAAAGGCTTATCGGTTCTATGCCTCTCGCTGGCGATACGGATTTTCTAAAGGCCCGTGTTAATTTGGGCGGCTCGGGTTTGTTTTAAGTGGTCGGGGCGAGAGGATTCGAACCTCCGACCCCCACAACCCCATTGTGGTGCGCTACCAGACTGCGCTACGCCCCGACACTTGATCCCTTTTTCCTCTCGCGTCCTACGGGATGGTGAGAGGATGGACGCCGGGCTTCCTGCCCTTCGCCCTTCGGGCTGCCGCCGCTTCGCGCCGGCAGTCAAAACTGCTCCCGGCAGTTTTTTCGAACCTCCGACCCCCACAACCCCATTGTGGTGCGCTACCAGACTGCGCTACGCCCCGACGCTTGGTACGCTTTTTCTTCTAGCGTCCTGCCGAACGGCGAAAGGATGGACTTCGGGCTTCCTGCCCGTTGTCCTTCCTGCTGCCGCGGTGATGCAATGGCCGATGTGCCTGCAAATCCGCAGCGGGTGGCGAATGGTACCCGAATCAGCGGCTGCCGGAAAGCCCGGTCAGCGCTTTAATACATGCAGGATGTCTTCCAGTTCCGAACGGACCTGCCGAATGATCTGCTGGCTGCGGTTGACGTCGGTCTTGGCCCGGTCGCCTTCCAGCCGCTGCCGTGCGCCGCCGATAGTGAAGCCCTGTTCATACAGCAGGCTTCGAATCTGGCGGATCATGATCACATCATGGCGCTGATAATAGCGCCGGTTGCCGCGCCGTTTAACCGGCTTTAGCTGGTCGAATTCCTGTTCCCAGTACCGCAAAACATGCGGTTTAACTTCGCAAAGATCGCTGACTTCCCCAATGGTGAAATAGCGCTTGGCCGGGATAGGCGGCAGTTCTTTTTCAATCCCCGGATCCAGCATAACCTTCTACCCTTGAACGTAGTTTCTGTCCGGGACGGAAAGTCACGACTCGGCGGGCAGAAATCGGAATTTCTTCCCCGGTCTTAGGATTGCGTCCAGGACGTTCTGTTTTGTCACGCAACTGGTAGTTGCCAAAACCGGATATCTTGACATTTTCCCCGCTTTCCAACGCAGCACGGATTTCCTCAAAATAAGCGTCGACAAATTCTTTCGCCTCCCGTTTGTTCAAGCCAACCTCTTCAAACAGGCGGTTGGCCAAATCCGCTTTCGTCAGTGCCATTGTCAACCTCGTAATTTGGCGTTCAGTTGCCCCCGCAGTGCAGCGATGACCCGGTCAACGACCGAATCTACTGTCTCGTCCTTAAGAGTGCTGGAAACATCCTGTAAAATCAAGCCAATAGATAAGTTTTTATACCCTTTTTCTACTATTTGGCCTGAATATACATCAAATATTACCAAATTTGATAGCAAATCACCCGAAGATATTGAAATTACTTGCTCGATTTCCGAGTAAGGCACGTTTTCCGGGACCAGTAGCGACAAATCGCGCCGGATGGCCGGAAAGCGGGACACGGGTCCGGCCTTCGGCAGGCCGCGGTCCATCAGCGGCGGCAGGTCGAGTTCGAGGACCAGGGCTTCCCCGCGGATTCCCCAGGTTTTCTGAATCCGAGGATGCAGCAGACCCAGCAAACCCGCTTTGTGCCCGTCAATGCGAAGTTCGGCCGACTGACCCGGATGCAGCCAGTTGCAATCGCTTCTGGCAAAACTCACCTGCTGTCCGCCGCCGCGCAGATCAAGCAGCGCTTCCAGATCACCTTTCAGATCATAGAAATCCATCGGGCGTCCGGCCTGCCCCCATTGCTCGGGCAACGCATCACCAACCGCAACTGCAGCCAAGCGCAACGTTTCAGCCGGCGCACCATCAGTCGCGGAAAAGACCACGCCGGTCTCAAACAGCCGAATACGGGCATGCTGGCGGCGCTGGTTGTAGCTCAGCGACTTCAGCAGACCCGGCAGCAGCGTGGTGCGCATGATTGCCATATCCCCGCTCAGCGGGTTGGCCAGCGCATAGGGCTCGCCTTCGGCTTCAAAACCGGCCAGGTCGGGCTGATCGATAAAACTGTAGTTCACCACTTCTTGGTAGCCGGCCGCGCACATCGCCTGCTGTATCTGCCGCAGCGGCACTTGCCGTTCCGGCAATACCGGAGTCGGTATCTCGCCTTCCGGCGTACGCAGCGGCAGCCGGTTGTAGCCGTAAATACGGGCCACTTCTTCGATCAGGTCTTCCTCGATCGCGATATCGAAACGCTGGCTTGGCGGGAGCACTGACCAGACCGCGTTCGAATCCTGCGAACCGGGTCGCTCAAAACGCATATTCAGCGATTCCAGTATTTTCGAGACATCGTCCACGGTCAGATCGCTGCCAAGCATTCGGTTCAGCCTTGCCAGGCGCAGCGATACCGGTGAGCGTTGCGGCAGCGTGTCCGCGCTGACCGTTTCGGTCACAGGCCCAGGTCTGCCGCCAACTATCGCCGTCAGTAATTGCGTGGCCCGTTCGATCGCCATTACCTGGCCTTCGGGATCGACCCCTCTTTCGAAGCGATGAGACGCATCGGTATGCAGACCGATATCTCTTGCCTTGCCGATGATTGTTGCCGGATCAAAGTATGCACTTTCCAGAAATATGTTGCGTGTTTCTTCGGTGACGCCGGTATTCAGACCGCCCATCACGCCGGCCAGCGCAACCACGCCGCTGCGGTCGGTGATGGCCAGAAAACGGTCGCTCAGTTCGACTTCGCGCTCGTCCAGCAGTACCAGTGTCTCGCCGGCTGCCGCGCGGCGTACAACGATCTCGCCTTCCAGCCTGTCCCGGTCAAAGGCATGCAGCGGCTGGCCGAGTTCCAGCAGCACATAGTTAGTTACATCGACCACCGGACTGATCGCGCGAATACCTGAGCGGCGCAGTGCCTCGACCATCCATAGCGGTGTTTTGGCGGCCGGGTCTATCTCTTCGATCACGCGTCCGACATAGCGCGGGCAACCGGCCGTATCGGCGATGCTGACCGGAAAGGTGGAATCGCTGTCGGCCGCGACCTTGTCGATCGTCGGCGGCCGATACCCGGCATCACAGATCGCGCTGACATCGCGCGCCAGCCCGCGGATCGACAGACAGTCCGCACGGTTCGGGGTCAGATCCAGTTCAATGCTGTGGTCATCCAGATCCAGATAGTCACGAATGTCCTGGCCGACCGGCGCGTCGTCAGGCAGTTCCAACAGGCCGTCCGCGTCCTCGTTCAATCCGAGTTCTTTGGCCGAACACAGCATGCCCAGGGAATCGACGCCGCGCAGTTTGGCCTTCTTAATGCCGAACCCGCCCGGCAGTTCCGCGCCGACCTGCGCCAGCGGCGCCTTCAGCCCGACCCGGGCGTTTGGTGCACCACAGACAATCTGCACCGGGTCATCACCCGCGCTGACCTGGCACAGTTTGAGCTTGTCTGCGTCCGGATGTGCCTCGCAGGCTGTGATTTCGGCCACGACCACACCCGTGAACGCCGGTGCAGCCAGTGCCAGTTCATCCATTTCCAGGCCGGCATTGGTCAGCCGCTCGCCCAATTCCTCAGGCGTCGCCTCGGTGGCCACCCATTGTTTCAGCCAGTTGACACTGAATCGCATGTCTTATTCCATTCCTGATCTATTGAAACTGACCCAGAAAATTCAGGTCATTTTCAAAAAATTGCCGCAGGTCGTTAACGCCGTAGCGCAACATCGCAAAGCGTTCGATCCCCATGCCGAAGGCATAGCCGATGTATTTCTCGCTGTCGATCCGGCAGGCATTCAGCACGTTCGGATGCACCATGCCGCAACCCAGCACCTCCAACCAGCCCGGATCGCTGCCGTCGCCCTTGTCCCAGCGCACATCGAGTTCCGCCGAAGGCTCGGTAAACGGAAAATAGGACGGACGCAGCCGAATCTCCAGCTCGCGCTCGAAAAACGCGTTAACGAATTCCTGCAATACGCCTTTCAGGTCGGCAAAGGTCACGTGCTCGGCCACCAGCAGCCCTTCCACCTGGTGGAACATCGGCGTATGGGTCTGATCCGAATCGGAACGGTAGACCTTGCCCGGTGCGATAATCCGAATCGGCGGTTGTTGCGACTGCATCACTCGAATCTGCACCGGCGAAGTATGGGTTCGCAGCAAACGGCCGTCCGGAAAATAGAACGTGTCATGCATCGCGCGGGCCGGGTGATGCGGCGGAAAATTCAATGCTTCGAAATTGAAGTAGTCATCTTCGACTTCCGGGCCATCGGCAACGGAAAAGCCCAGGTGGCCGAAAATATCGATCATCCGCTGCATGGTGCGGGTAATCGGATGTACCGCAGCGCGCCGCTGGCGGCGTCCCGGCAGGCTGATATCAACCGACTCGGCAGCCAGTTTTCGCTCCAGCTCGGCAGACTCCAGTGCTTGCTTACGGTCGGCAATGGCCTGCTGGATCGCCTGCTTGCCACGGTTGATTTCCTGGCCGGCAGACTTGCGTTCGCCCGGATCCATGCCACCGAGGCTTTTCAGCAGCGCGGTCACCTCGCCCTTCTTGCCCAGGTACTGCACCCGCAGATCGTCGAGCTGCCGCAGATCGGCCGCATCGGCTACCGCGGAAAGCGCTTGTTCTTTAATTGCGTCGATTGATTGCATTGGCATTACTTAAAAAAAAGGAGCGGCTGACGGCCACTCCTTTACTCAATTCAACCGGTGCATTCACACCGGATGTTCATCGGGTCTGGCGGAATTCGCCCGGTAAGCGGGGCGATAATACCGGCAGTATCTAGAGCTGTGCCTTGGCTTTTTCGGCCAATGCACCAAAAGCGGCCTTGTCGTGCACGGCCAAATCAGCCAGCACTTTGCGGTCCAATGCGATGTCGGCCTTTTTCAGGCCGTTAATAAATCGGCTGTAGGACAAACCGCATTCCCGCGCCGCAGCGTTGATACGCATGATCCACAGACTGCGGAACTGCCGCTTGCGCTGGCGCCGGTCGCGATAAGCGTATTGCCCGGCCTTGATGACGGCCTGTTTAGCCACCCGGAATACTTTGCGCCGCGCATTATAGTAACCCTTGGCCTGGGCCAGGACTTTCTTGTGCCGCCGGCGGGCGATCACACCACGTTTTACTCTTGCCATTTCCTGATCTCCTTACACGTAGGGCAGCATGCGCTTAACGGACTTCACGTCGGCCTCGTTCACCATGTCGGTGCCGCGCAGTCCGCGTTTACGCTTCTGATCTTTCTTGGTCAGGATATGGCTGTGGAAAGCGTGGCCGCGCTTGAATCCGCCGGAAGCGGTTTTCTTAAAGCGTTTGGCCGCGCCCCGATTGGTTTTCATCTTGGGCATGCCTAACTCCTTTCACTCTTTTATGAGTGAGTTCATAACACGCCGTTAAGCGGCTGCCGGAGCAGCTCTTCGCGTTACAGGCTTAACGTCGCTTGTTTTCATTGCGCCAAAAGACCCGCGGAAAAACCCAGAGGGCCTTTGACGTATTGCGATCAGGTCCGTTTCGGACTGATCATCATCACCATTTGCCGTCCTTCCATCGACGGCCGTTGTTCGACACTGATCTCATCGACCAGTTCCGCCTCGACCCGCCGCAGCAGCTCTCGGCCCAATTCCTGGTGGGCCATTTCGCGGCCGCGAAACCGCAAGGTTACTTTTACTTTGTTGCCGACTTCCAGGAAGCGCCGAATATTGCGCATTTTCACCTGATAATCGGCCTCTTCCGTCCCAGGGCGGAACTTGACTTCCTTGACCTGAATCATCTTCTGATTCTTCTTGGCCATCTGGGCTTTTTTGGCCAGTTCAAACTTGAACTTGCCGTAATCCATAATCCGGCACACAGGAGGCTCCGCATTCGGAGCGATTTCAACCAAATCCAGCCCGGCGTCATAGGCCAGTTCCAGCGCTTCTTCTCTTTTCCGGATGCCTACTTGCTCTCCGTCCGCATCGATAACGCGGACTTCATACGCCGTAATATCCTCGTTACGGCGCGAATCTTTTATGGTTGCGATCTGCTATTACTCCTGTTCAATGCCTGGCACTCCCCGCCGCCCTATCTCATTCCCGAGACGCTCGACAAAGGCTTCGACGCTCAAGGAACCAAGGTCCTTGTTGCCTCTCTGGCGAACGGCAACGCTGTTCGCTTCGACCTCGCGGTCGCCGACGATCAGCAGGTAGGGAACCTTACGCAGCGAGTGCTCGCGGATTTTATAGGTGATTTTCTCGTTTCTCAAGTCTAAATCGATGCGAAATCCTTGTTTGGCAAGGGTTTTGGCCAATTTTCGGCAATATTCCGCCTGATTGTCCGTAATATTCAGAATCACGGCTTGAACCGGTGCCAGCCAGGCCGGAAACGCGCCAGCGTGGTTTTCGATCAAAATGCCGATAAAACGCTCCAGCGAACCGAGAATCGCGCGGTGCAGCATCACCGGTGTCTGCTTACTACCGTCTTCGGCCACATAGGTCGCTGAGAGACGCTCCGGCATGGAAAAATCGACCTGCATAGTGCCGCACTGCCAGACCCGCTCCAGGCTGTCTTTCAGGCTGAATTCGATTTTCGGCCCGTAGAACGCGCCCTCGCCCGGCTGCAGCTCCCAGTCCAGGCCTTTCGCATCCAGCGCATCCTGCAGTGCCTGCTCGGCCTTGTCCCAGACCGCATCGGAACCGACCCGCTGCGGCGGCCGGGTAGACAATTTGATCAAGACCTGTTC
>JANQPM010000051.1 GCA_028289465.1 Lysobacterales bacterium
CCAACCGGGAGAGCAAGCCAGGGGAAGTATGGCGGTTTGCGCAACGCGCAAGAAGCCATGCTTCACGGCGCCCGCTCCGGCGGGTCGCCTGCGGCTCCATCGGTTCCGAATCAGTCTCGTGGATCAGTTGAGTGGATCAGCTCGGTGAATCAGCCCAGCGGAGCAACCCGGCGGAGCAACCCAGTGATGGTCTATAAATCCACCAAAGACGCGATCGTCGCGGCCGGTGTTCAGGCACTGGCCGCCGAAGCGGGTATCAAGGCGTGCTCGGAAAGACGTTCCGATAACCATAACGGTAGCCGATCTGTCGGTCAGGCGGGGTGATGTCGTAAGATTCCTGCTGGCCGTCGCGCATGACGGTAACCTGGATTTCCTGTTTGTCGTCGTGGTTGCGCAGCGCACGCATCACGTCGGCCGGGGAATCCACGCTTTGGCCGTCGATCTCCAGGATCACATCGCCGCTTTGCAGCGCCAGTTCGTTGTCGTCATCGGCTCTGACCACTAATACGCCTTGCTCGGTGTTGAAATAACCGGCCAGACCGTCGTTCATACTGGCCATCTCCAAACCGCGCCACAGCGAGTTGCCGAACCAGACATACGCTTTATCCAAGGCTTCGTTGGCCAGTGCTGAGAACGGCTCGACGGTAAAGGCTGCCTGTCCGTCGGGGTGTACGGAGATACGGTAATGCGGCTCGCCATAACTCCAGTCGCCATTCTGCAAACGGTCTTCCAGCGACTTCAACTGTTTTTCCACCGTCTTCAATTCAATCTCCGGCAAGCGCAGGTTCTTACGAATGGTCAGCCGGTCGGAAAGTTCGTGGTCGTCCGGCAAGACATAATTCAAGGACGAATCGCCAATACTGAACCATTCCAGCGGCTCGCGCTGGTCCGCTTTCAGATCGAAGGTTTTGTGCTGGCCGTCCCGGTCGATCACAACGGACACCTGGTCGCCGGGCTTAACGTCCAGCATTGCTTTACGGATAACGCTGGTACCGACATCGCCTTCGTTGCCGCTGGTCGCCAATCCGTTAATGGAGACAATGAAATCACCTTTCTTGATGCCGGCTTTTTCGGCCGGCCCGTCGGGACTCAGACCCAGGACTTTGACGCTCTGATCGTCGGAATCGCTGCCCATCACGATGCCGATCACGCCCTGATTGCTTAGAGCCTCGCGTACTTGGAAGTCAATCGGCTTTCGAGTCGACAGGCGCTCACGATTGCGTTGTACCCGGCCAATCTCACGCTGCAGCCGTGCGATTTCGCGCGATCGCATCTGCAGTTCACGCTGGGCTTCCTGCATTTGCTCATAGATTCCCCGGAGTTCTTCCCGGCCGCGTTCATGCTCGGCAGCCTGGGCTGCCTGCTCAGACGCTCTGCGTTCGGTAAACCTGGCCAGATCGCGGCGGGCTTTTTCTACCGAATCCCTGGCCCTTTCCTGCTCTGCGGCGGCCGCCTCGAGCGCTTCGCTGTAACGGTCTTCTTCCTGGTCTTGAGCCGACAATGCAGTCGCTGCACTAAGGGTAAAGACCAGTAAGCTGAGGTGAATTAAAGTCTTGCTCATTCTTTCACTCCTGAAATATTCGCTCGGCAGCCTACAGTGACGCCATCAATGCCGGGTTGTCGTGAGTCTGCATCGCATAAACGCCTAACAGGTCGGTCAGCAAGGTGACGCGCTGGTACCAAAGCTGTTCGGAATCGGGTGACTGGCCCAGTTGCTGGTCCAGTACTGCGACCATGTCTTCGAGCTCCGCAACCAATATCGCCTGGCTTGAAGGCAGGGTGCTGACCGATTGGCGAAGCTTGGCAAGCTGGTCTTCCATTCGTTGGGATATGGTGACCAGGCGCTCGAGGGCTGTCTGGTCCGGTGCTGCCGGCAACAGATCCGACCGCATGGAGAAGAACATGGTCGCGGATACCGCAACCACAAACAGTGCTGCGGCGGCCGCCAGCCCCGAACGAATGCGCAGCCGTTGCCGGCGTTCCGGCAACGATGCTTCGATCACATCCCAGCCATCGCGTGGCGGCTGCATCATCGGCAGTTCGCTGAGTTTTAATGGATATTTACTCATGTGACACTCACTTGCGGCACCATCGTGCCGCATGCCCCGAGGGCGGTTTCATGCTGTAGCTGATGCCGCATTTGCTGTCTGGCCCGCGACAGCCGCGATTTGGAATAACTTTCCGAATACCCGACCAGGTCCGCGATTTCCTTGTGGCTATAGCCTTCGACATCGTGCAGCCAGACCACCGTACGGTCTTCGGCTGACAGACGCCGTAGCAACTCGTTCGCGTCCATCGCATCGTGTACGCGGCGCTGATCGTCGCTGCCGAGACCCAGCTCCAGCGGCGTGTGCTGGTCCAGCGAGACTTCCGGCCGTCGCTTGCGCAACGAAGAGACCGCCTGGTTGGCCACGATGCGGCGCAGCCAGCCCCAGAAGGGTGCCTCTCCGCGGAATTGATGCAGTCGTTTAAACACGTTGATAAAAGCGTCCTGTAATACGTCCTGGGCAGCTTCCGGACACTGGCAAAGGCGGTAGGCCAGGGTATAAGCGGGCCGCTCGAACAAGCGGAATATCCGCTCGCAAGCCTGCCTGTCGCCGCGTCTGGCGCGCGCCAGCGTCATGTCGTCCAGTTCGATCTGGAAGCTATAGCCCGTCATTACCCTCTATGACGCCGGTCGAACGAAAAAGGTCGCAAAAGAAAAGGCCATCTGGCGATGGCCCTTTCAGTTTGCTGAGTTTACACATCAGCTTCAGGAACCGGGCACAGCATCCCGGCGTTTTATTCCGCTACCAGATTTTGACCCGCTCTTCGGGCGCGAGGTACATGCCGTCGCCTTCTTTGACGTCGAACGCTTCATAGAAGGTCGGGATATTGGATACCACGACATTGGTGCGCGCTTTGGACGGCGAATGCGGATCCACCGTCAGACGCCGTTTGAGTTCTTCGTCCCGATACAGCCGCGCCCAGACCTGGGCCCAGCCGAGGAAAAAGCGCTGGTCGCCGGTCAGGCCGTCGATCACCGGCGGCTCTTCGCCGTTCAGCGACATACGGTAGGCTTTGTACGCGATGGACAGGCCGCCGAGATCGCCGATGTTCTCACCGGAAGTGAATTCACCGTTAATCGTCATGCCGTCGATGACTTCAAAGCCGTTGTATTGCTTGGCCAGCTTGTCTTTCAGCACCAGGAATTTTTCGTTGTCCTCGTCGGTCCACCAGTCGCGCAGGTTGCCGTCGCCGTCGAACTTGCGTCCCTGGTCGTCAAATCCATGGCCGATCTCGTGGCCGATGACCGCGCCGATGCCGCCGTAGTTGACCGCGTCTTCTGCGGCAAAATTGAAGAACGGCGGCTGCAGAATCGCGGCCGGAAATACGATTTCGTTCCAGGCTGGGTTGTAGTAGGCATTGACGATCTGCGGTGTCATGAACCATTCGGTTTTATCGACCGGCTTATCCAGCTTGTTGAGCTGGCGCTGGTTTTCAAACTCGTTGGAGGCTTTGATATTGCCGATCAGGTCGCCGGCCTGAACCCGCAGGCTGCTGTAGTCGCGCCACTGATCGGGGTAGCCGATCTTGGTGTAGAAGCCGTCAAGCTTCGTCAGCGCGGCCTGTTTGGTGTCTTCGCCCATCCATTCCAGGGTCTTGATCGACTCGCGATATGCGGACTTCAGATTGTTGACCATGTCGACCATGCGGGCCTTGGCTTCCGGCTTGAAGTGCTTTTGCACATAGAGCTGACCCAGCAATTCGCCCAAATTGTTGTTAACCGATGCCACAGCGCGCTTCCAGCGAGGCCGCGGTTCCGGAACGCCTTGCAGGCCCTTGCGGGCGAAATCGAACCACAGGTTGAAGAACTCGTCTGACAACAACGGGGCGAAGTTATGAATGGTCTGGAAGGTCAGGTAGTCTTTCAGCAGGTTCAGATCGGTATTGGCGACAATGTCATCGGCCGCTTCGAAATAGCTGGGCTGGGAGACGATGTACTTGTCTCGCAGCGGTAGTCCGGCGCCGTCGAACATCGCCTGCCAGTTGACCGCCGGGGCCAGTTCGGCGAGCTCCTGAAACGATTTCGGATTATAGCGCTTGTTCGGATCGCGGTTATCTTCGCGGGTCCATTGCACTTCCGCCAGCGCGGTTTCAAATGCCAGCAGCGCATTCGCCTTGGCTTCCCCGCCTTCGATACCGGCGCATTCGAAGATATCGGCAACGTACTGCTTGTACAGATCGCGGCCTTTCACATACTGCTCGGTATCTTCCAGGTAGTAGTCGCGGTCGGGCAGGGTCAGGCCGGCCTGGCTGAGGTAGACCACGTTTACATCGGGCTGCTTCAGGTCGGAAAAGATGCCGCCGCCAAACGGCGCGTCCACGCCGTGTTTGGAGAAGTCGCCAACCAGACGGTACAGCGATTCGAGGGAATCCAGTCCGTTAATGGTATCGAGCTCCTCGCGGATCGCTTCCACACCCGCCTGATCTACCGCATCAGCATCCATGTAACTGTTGTAGAAATCCCGGATTTTCTGCGCTGCGGAGCCCACCGCTGCATTGTTGTCCCGGCTTACCTCGCCAATGAGGGTGCGCAAGTTCTCTTCTGCTTCGTCGGCCAGTTTGGTTAATGAGCCGTAGTTGGATTTGTCGGCAGGAATCTCGGTTTCCGCCAGCCAGGTGCCGTTGACGTATTCATAGAAGTCGTCCTGGGCTCTGGTTGTGGCGCTGAAAGCGTCAGTATCGATACCGCTGGTCGGTGCGGCCTCGACGACCGCCGTGGTATTTTCAACGGGCGTTTCTGCCGCAGCTTCCGGGCTGATGCCGGTCGACGTATCGGTGGATTGCTGCTGACAGGCCGCCAGGCCCAGCGCGGCCGCCACGGCCGCTGCCAGCGCAGCAGTCTGTTTATGATTCATCTCGCGTCCTCACGTATTGGAAAAGAATCCGGATAATATAGCGAAAAACTTCGTTGGAATCAGGTGTCGAAAGTCAGGGAGCAGTGCGGCTTTGATTAAGTGTGCGATTTTTCAGAGAATCGGAGTGGAGAATATCGATCGAAGGAGCAATTCTTGAGCCGCTACCGACCACCGGCACCGCGCAGCAGCCCGTATATGACCCGAAAAGGGGCGCAGGCTATGCGCCGCGAGTTGCAGCACTTGTGGCGCGTGGAACGGCCTGAAGTCACCGCCGCGCTGACCGCCGCGGCAGCCGAAGGCGACCGTTCGGAAAATGCCGAGTACATCTACCGCAAGAAACAGCTGGCAGGCATTGACCGACGCATTCGTTATCTGAGCAAACGGCTGGAGATCGTCAAAGTGGTCGACCGGCCGCCGGCGGATACCGCGCGAGTGTTCTTCGGTGCGTGGGTGACCGCCGAAGACGATTCCGGCACACGTTACCGCTACCGCATAGTGGGTGCCGATGAGACCGATGCAGAGCGCGGCTGGATCAGCGTCGACTCGCCGGTTGCCAAAGCCTTGCTGGGCAAACGGGCCGGCGATCGGGTGGCAGTGGCGCTGCCCGGTGGCGTACAAGTTTTTAATATTAGTGATATAAGGTATCAAGAATAACACTTATTGAATTGATAAATAATGTATTTATAAGAGAATTCTGTGTTCGCTACCGATAGTACAGAAGCTGTCTGACAGCGCTGTTTCACACTTGTATGAGCGCCTTTGGGCGCGATGACAAGATTTCGCTAACGGGACTAAATATCTGGGGCTTTGCTACGTTAGTACATTCGCGCCTAGAGGCGCTCCTACGGGTGGGGGTTTGCATGAATGGCAAAGCGGCGCCTTTGGCGGCCGCGACCGCGGATCGCCTGCAGTTCGCCCTTGTGCCGAATACCGAATACCCCTATATGTAGGTTGTGGTCGCCAGGTACTCTGGGACTACCGATGGCCCGGCCGTTTTGGCGGGCATAGTTAAACACTATTGCTTCTAATGGAGGATAGCGATGACAGCTTTTGATTTTTCACCCTTATTTCGTACCACCGTCGGTTTCGAACGTCTGGCAAAACTGCTGGACAACGCCAGCAGGCTGGATACCGGCAGCGGTTACCCCCCGTACAACATCGAGGCGTTGGACAAAGACCAGTACCGCATCACCATGGCGGTTGCCGGCTTTGCCGAAGACGAACTGACGCTGGAAACCGAACAAAACATTTTGAAGATCATCGGCAAGAAGGCCGATGAGCGAGAAGACGGCAGCGGACGTCTGCTGTATCGCGGCATTGCAAACCGGTCATTTGAACGCCGTTTTCAACTGGCGGATTTCGTCAAAGTGACGAATGCGGCGATGGAGAACGGCTTGCTGCACATTGACCTGGTACGCGAGATTCCGGAAGCGATGAAGCCGCGGACCATCGCGATTAACGGCAGCAGCCGTCTGATCGAGGCCGGCAAGGAAGAAGCGGCTTAAACACCGATCGAGACAGAACAGGGCGCCCCTTTGGTCAAAGGGGCGCTTTTTTACGACTTGAAATTTAGATATTTAGGTAATAATCTAAATAAAGATCCATTGTAGCGGCCAAGCTCCCACCGTGCATAGCCATCGTTGTATATCAACCGTACCGGCCAGTCGTTCTGGCAATCTACCGGTGGTCAGGCATCCCTGATGCGCCAGGAAAGCGTATTCAAGGCATTGGCAGATCGCCACCGACGGCGCGTATTGCGTTTGCTCAGGCGCGGAGCGCTGTCTGCCGGCGCGATCGCCGAGCACTTCGATTTCACCAAGGCCAGCCTGTCTCACCACCTGGCTTTACTCAGACAGGCAGAACTGGTTCGCGTCACCCGCCGCGGCCAGCAGCGTATCTATGCGTTGAACACTTCGGTGGTGGAAGAGGCACTCGGCTTTCTGATGAACATACTTGACGACACCGAAAAGGACGGAGAATGAAAATCCGCAACGCACATTGGCTGGGCTTATTGCTGATATCGGCATTCTGGGGCCTTGCCTTTTGGTATGACCCCTGGTTACCCGAGATCATGCCGACCCACTGGAATATTCATGGTGAGGCCGACGGGTTTATGCGTAAACCCTGGGGAGTCTATATATTCCCGCTGATCGCCAGCGGGCTGGCGGTATTACTGTACGTTCTGCCGGTGATTGCGCCAAAAGGATTTCGGCTGGAACCGGCCCAGCGGGCCTACGATATTATCGTTCTGGTACTGCTGGTATTCCTGTTGGCCGTGATGCTGCTGGTGTTTGAAAATGCCCGCGGCAACGAGTTGTCGATGAACCGCTGGATTCCGGCGAGTATTGGTGCGCTGGTCGCGGTGCTCGGAAATTATGTCAGTAAATTTCCAAAGAACTTCTTCGTCGGCATTCGCACGCCATGGACGCTGGCCAGCGATGAGGTCTGGTTTCGCACCCACCGACTGGCCAGCTGGCTGATGATTATCGGCGGCCTGACCATGGCCCTGCTGAGCTGGCTGGGCGTGCCGTCGTGGTGGCCGATTGCCGTATTGCTTGGTGCAATGCTGTTTCCGGTGGGGTACTCCCTGTGGCTGTATCGCCGTATCCACGGGTTTCGTTCCGAATAGCGCGCTGCCGCACAGACTGCGGCAGCCTGCGATTTCCTTGGATGCGTACCGGGTAAATCCGAGAGGGATGAATATGAGGAAAAGCGGTGAATAGTACTCGGCTATGCACGCTGTACAACAGGTTGAATCACCGGTAGCCTAGCGCAACCATGCGCGAGGCAAACCAACATCCGCTCTACCGGCATCCGCTGTATTGGCCATATCAGATTTATGTGTGGCTGATCCTGCTGCCCCTGGTTGTGGTACTGACCCTGCTGGCAGCGAGCCTGTCGGTGATCGTCGCCGTTACGATCAGCCCGGAGGCGGGCAGCCGGCATGTTGCGATGCGCTGGGCGCGCCTGATCGCCTGGCTGACGCCAATGCGTCTGAAGGTATCAGGCCGGCAGCACGCGCAGCGCGAACAGTCCTACGTGGTGGTCAGCAACCACCAAAGCCAATACGACATACTGGCCTTGTATGGCTGGCTGGATCTGGACTTAAAGTGGGTGATGAAAAAAGAACTGCGCAAGGTTCCTGGCATCGGTATCGGCTGCGAAAAACTCGGGCACATCTTTGTCGATCGCAGTGATCCGGAGCAGTCCAGGGCCGCAATCAACCAGGCGTTGAAGAAAGTCGCCGGGGGTATCGGTATCTTGTTTTTTCCGGAGGGAACCCGCAGCTTGGACGGCAAACTGTTGCGTTTCAAAAAAGGGGCGTTCCGAGTGGCCATTCATCAACAAATACCGGTACTGCCGGTCAGCCTGATCGGTACCCGGGATATCCTGCCGGCCAAGACCCTGCGGCTGTTTCCGGGCCGTGCCGAGATGAAGATTCATGCGCCGATCGCGACCGAGGGCCTTAGTCTGGACGATATGCCGGCATTGATGGCGCGGGTACGCCGTACCATTCAGGCCGACCTTGACGGAAGCGATACCGATGCTGGTTGAGCGACCGGATCCCGATTTTCAAAGCCCGGAACGGGCGGCGAGAAATCTGCTGCTCGCGGTTAAGCTGACCGCGGGCTTCCTCGCGCTGATCTGGCTGGTGTTTGCGGTCGATCAGACCTTTGGCCTGCAACTCCGGCGCTTCGCGCTGTACCCGCGGGAAATCAGCGGCCTTAGCGGTATCGTCACCGTTCCGATGCTGCACGCCAACCTGGCGCATATCGCGCATAATTCCGTTCCGTTGCTGGTCGGCGGCACGGCGCTGCTGTACCTGTATCCCAATTCCGCGCTTCGTGTATTGCCGGTGCTGTATGGCGGCACCAGTCTGCTGGCCTGGTTTTTCGCGCGGCCCAATATCCATCTCGGTGCCAGCGGCCTGGTCTATGCGATGCTGACCTATGTGTTTATCGGCGGATTGCTGCGCCGTGACCTGCGGTCCATCACCGTGTCGCTGCTGCTCTGGTTTCTGTACGGTTCGATGATCTGGGGCCTGTTTCCGATACGCGAAGGCATGTCCTGGGAGCTGCATCTGTCCGGTGCGGTCATCGGCTTTCTGATGGCCTGGTGGTACCGGCACTGGGACCGGGTGCCGATCAAGCGTTACGACTGGGAAGACGACGACGAGGTACCCGACTGGTTCCCCGAGGATCAGGCCATCGACCCGGAAGACGAGTCCCGCTAGCCGCTGCATTCCTTGATCGAAGTCCGTGCTGGCAGTAGGCTATTCGCGATGCTGTCGCCGGAGAAACCCGATGCTGAAGAAGATACTGATATTCCTGGTCCTGCTGGTTGTCTTGCTGATCGGGGTCGGCATGGTTTTGCCGAAAACGGTCCACGTTGAACGCAGCGTGCAGGTCGATGCACCGGCCGCGACGGTGTATACGCTGCTGAACGGCTACGGCCGCTTTAACGAGTGGTCGCCGTGGGCTCGCCGCGACCCGAACGCGGTTTACGAGCACCAGGGACCGGCCTCCGGTGTCGGCGCGAAGATGTCATGGTCGGGTAACAACAAAGTCGGCACCGGCTCCCAGGAAATTACTGGAAGCCAGCCCTATGAGCGGATTGATGTCCGGCTGGACTTCGGCCCTCAGGGCATTGCCGATGCCTACTACCGTCTGAATGAGGCCGATGGCGGAACCCACCTGACCTGGGGATTCGATACCAATGTGGTCGAAGGCCGGAATTTTGTCAACGGCCTGATCGGGCGTTATATCGGCCTGATGTTCGACAAGTGGATCGGCGCCGATTACGAGGAAGGTCTGAGCAACTTCAAAACCCTGGCCGAGTCGTTTCCGAAAGCCGATTTTTCCGACATGGAGATCGAGGTGATGGATGTCGCACCAGTAGATATCCTGTATGTTTCCGGTGAAAGCAGCCAGGAAGCCGATGATATCGCCCGGGCACTGGCCCAGGCCTATGGTGAAGTTGCTACATTTATGCATGGCAATGCGATCCCGCAGCAAGGACCACCGATGGCCATTACACGCCGCTGGGACGAACAGGGTTATGGTTTCGATGCCGCGATCCCGGGCAACCTGCCGCCCGAGGCGGTGCTCAGCGGTAATGTTAAAGCCGGTCAATCGCCGACCGGAAGGGCGGTTCGCGGCGTTCACCTTGGCGGTTACGATGCCATGATGCCCAGCTATGAGAAGATTATGGCCTATATGGCCGTTCACGGCCTGGATCAGGGCGAAGTATCGTGGGAGCAGTACATGAACGACCCTGCGGAAGTTGCCGAGGGTCAGCAGGTCACCCATATCTATTTTCAAATCGCGCAATAACGGCTGGCGGATTTCTGTACCGAACGCGATAAAGCATGTCAGAACGCCACCGCCTGAGCATTTTGGGCTGCGGACGTGCGGCTGGCACACTGGCCGGGCTGTGGCTGCAGCAGGGTGCGGTTAGCGTTCACCGGATATGTAACCGGACACCGGCCAGTACCCGTCGTGCGGTCGATCGGCTTGGTCAGGGTGTCGCGGTCGACCGTCTGCAGGCGCTGTTTCCAGCCGATATCCTGCTGCTCGGTATTACTGACAGCCTGCTGCCGGAAATCGACCGTCTGTTGCTGAACGACGGCCCGCCGGCGGTCAAGGTCGTGTTCCACTTATCCGGCGTGCACGATGCAGAAGTGCTGGCTGCGCTGAGAACCGAGGAGTGCCGCATTGCAGCCGTGCACCCGGCCAGAAGCTTCAGCGGCGCAGCGATCTCGCCGCAGCGCTTTACAGGCACGCCGTGTATCGCTCGCGGTGATCAGCAGGCACTGGCGCTGTTGCGCGATCTGTTTCTTACCCTCGGCGCCGATTGGCAGCAGCCCGATGCATTGGATCAGCGGTTGTACCATGCCGGCACGGTATTTGCCGGCAACTATTCGACCACGCTGGCATCGCTGGCCCGGTCGACGCTGATCGAAGCCGGGTTGCCTGCCGATAGCGCGGCCCGGGTTCAGACCCGGCTGATGCGGGGCGTCGTTGACAACCTTGCCGAGCACGGCGTGCTGTCCAGTCTGACCGGGCCGATCGACCGGGGCGACGCGACCACTGTCGAGGCCCACCTCGATGCGCTGCAGGCGTTCCCAGAACTGCACCGCGCCTATTTGGACCTGGCCCGCGAAACGCTGCGCCTGGCGGTCGAGAAAGGCCGGCTCAACGCATCGGCGATCAGTCGTATCGCCGATCTTCTGGCCCAGCATGACTAGTGATTTCAGCGGTTAGCGACTCGAAGGGGGTGACTGAGGCGAATCGCCAAGGCTAGCGGCAGGAATTAGCGGCACTCAGTCTCTTCGACTACCGGTGCTCGGCGCTGTTTCCGGTGTTCGCGGTGCAAGATATACAAACCGCTGAGGATGATGATTGCCGCACCGATAAAAATACCGGAAGCCGGCCAGTCACCCCAGAACCACAGTCCGAACAGCAGGGCCCACAGCAGTGCCGTGTAGTCAAATGGCGCCAGCGTGGCCGGCGGGGCGCGCCGGAACGCAGCAGTGATCAGTATCTGCGCAACGGTGCCGGACAACGCCAGGATCGCGATCAGGCCATAATCGTCAACGGCCACTTGCTGCCAGGCCGGCAGCGCAAACGCGGCGCTGCCGATACCGGCGAAAAGCGTGAAATAAAATGCGATGGTCAATGCGCTGTCTGTCTGTCCGAGACGCCGCATGATCAACGTGGTGACCGCATAGCACAGCATGCCGACCAACCCCATCAACGCGCCGAATGACAGCCCGGTTCCGCCGCCGGGCTTCAGGATAATCAGTACGCCGACAAAACCGATCGCTGCGGCCCACAATCGGTGTTTGCCGGCATATTCGCCCAGCGCCGGACCGGACAACAGCGCAATGACCAGCGGTGCCGCAAAGAAAATCGTATAAGCGTCCGCCAGCGGCATGTGCCTGAAACACAGTGCAACGGTGGTCAGCATGACGATGCCGATAACGCCGCGAACGAGTTGCAGCAGCGGCTGTGCGGTAATGAACTGGTGCCGGTTACGGCTAAACAGTATGGCCATCACGAAGACCGGCAGCGACCCGGCGCAGCGCAGAAAAGTCACCTGGATGGCCGGGTAGCGTTCCACCAGCAATTTCATCGCGACGTCCATCACCGAGAATATCGCGACCGCGACGATCATCAACAGGATAGCCAGCAATGGTTTGTCATCCGGTTTCAGGCCCGGGTGTCCGGTGGCGATCTTTCTCACGGCTGCAGCGGCAGAATATCGGCCGGCAGCCGGTTTTCGCGGCGCTGGCGAAACACGCCGGGATCGTCGTAGAATGCCGCGTTCTGTTCGCCGATCCACCAGCCCGGAACGCCCATCAGCGGTAGCGGCGTCAAACGGGTTTCGGCGGATTGCGCCAGCCGCTCGGTAATCAACGAACCCAGCGTGCGGTCGATGGCTGCGGTCGCTGCTTTACTGGTATCGGCCCTGCCGTGCACTAACAGTGTCTGTGCGGTGATAGCCTTATAAGGCCGCACCGCTTTTTCCAGCAGCGCGTGGCCTATGAGCACGACTTTAGCCCCAGGCCACGCTGCCCGCTGCTGTATGAAAGCCGCCGGCCAGTCCTGCCGGGCAATTGCTCTCAGCAGTGCCTGGTCATCCGACAGCACCGCCGCACCGCATTCATCGAACAGCGTCAGTGCGTCTCTGACCCGGCCTCTGTGATCGTTTGGGACCTGCAGGTGGCGAACATGGCCGGCATTTATCGCTGCCTTTGTCTCGGGAAACGTCAACCAGACGCAGGCGTTGAATAAATCGTGCCAGTTCTCGTTTCGGGTAGGGACATGCCCGGTCTGGTATATCCCGCTTTCATACTGGGCTGCGCTGCAGCGGCCGTGTTGCCGGCAAAAGCGGATCGTCGCCCCCGAACGCGTACGGTGCTGCTCGGTCAGGCAGGCATTGAGCACCGCCAGACCGGGCCAGCGGCCGGTCGGCCAGCTTTGCAATAACGGCTGAAAATCCCGATAGAGCGGCAGCGTGAAATCGGCTTTCCAGTCGGCAGGCATGGGCGCGATCACCAATCCAGCGGCTGGCTGAACCAGGCCGGCCAGTCGTCGATGGCGACCGCTGCGCCGACAGCCTGCCTGAGCTGTGACTGAAATTGCCGTCGTTTTACGGATACCGCACCCATGCGCTGCAAATGGGGACTGACCATCTGGCAGTCGAGCAGCGTGAAACCGGCATCGTCGAGTCGCCGACACAGATGAACCAGCGCTAGCTTGCTGGTGTTGTCTACCAGGCTGAACATGGATTCACCGAAAAACGCGCCGCCGATCGCGACGCCGTAGATGCCGCCGACCAATTCGTCGTTCAGCAACACCTCGACCGAATGCGCGTGTCCGAGGCGGTGCAGCTCGCAGTAGGCATCGACCATCTGCGGGGTAATCCAGGTGCCGTCCCGGTCCTGGCGCAAATCACCGCAGGCCCGAATCACGGCTTTAAAATGCCGGTCCGCTGTCACTCGAAAGCGACGCTGTCTCAGCAGTCGTCGCAAGCGGCGGGATATATGTACTTCGGATGGATAAATCACGGCTCTGGGATGCGGTGACCACCACAGAATCGGCTGGCCGTCGGTATACCAGGGAAATATGCCCCGTGCGTAGGCCCGCATCAGGCGGGTAGGGTGCAGGTCACCGCCCCAGGCCAGCAGGCCGTTCGGTTCCTGTGCCGCCCATTCTACCGGCGGAAATGGCGCGTCTGGACTATCCGCAAGCTGAGGTAACATTATCGCCAATCCCAAGGCTTGCCGCCGTCACGGCTTATCAAGTTCCACCACCTGCCGGAACGGCCGGTGCATTTGTAGTTTGCGATGATACGCTTCCAGCCACTCCGATTCATCGTTTAAATAGTGGCTGATCGCGGCTCTGAAAGCCGGGTGTCGGACGTAATGCACAGAATAGGTTCGCGTCGGTTCGAATCCGCGCGGTATTTTGTGCTCTCCCTGTGCGCCCGGCTCAAACCTCTGCAAGCCTTGTTCGATGCAGTATTCGATGCCCTGATAGTAGGCCAGCTCGAAGTGCAGACCGGGAACCGTCTCGGTACACCCCCAGTAGCGGCCGTACAGCGTGTTCCCGCCGATAAGGAAGATCGCGCAGGCCAACGGGCGACCGTCATACGTCGCAATGCTGAACAGCGTGTGCCGGCCCAGGTCCCGCTGCAGCAGCTCAAAGAAGCGGTAGCTCAGGTTCGGGTAGTTGCCGTGGCGTAGGAACGTATCCCGGTAGCAGCGATAAGCAAAGCGCAGTTCTTCCGCATTCAGTGCGTCTCCCGGCTTGCGGTGGGTGCGGATACCCTGGCGCCGAATGCGTTGCCGCTCCTGACGAATGTTCTTGCGCTTCTTGTGATTCAGCTGGGCCAGAAAGTGCGCGAAGTCCGTGTACTGCCGGTTGTGCCAGTGAAACTGATAGTCATGGCGGGCCAGCAGTTCGGCTCGCGCTTGTCGTAACGCATATTGCTCTTCTTCGGGCAGGAAGTTGCAATGCCAGGAAGACCAGTCGTTTCGATCGACTTCGGCGAGCACGGCGTCCCACAATGCGGCTCTGAGTGCACCGGGATCGGTGATGCCGGCGCAGACCAGAGTCCGCGACCCGTTAACCGGTGAATATGGAATGGCCGTAACCAGCTTGGGGTAATACGCCAGATTGTGCCGATGGTATGCATCCGCCCAGGCCCAGTCGTAGACGAACTCGCCGTGGGAGTTGGTTTTGATGTAACACGGCATGGCCGCGACGAGCTGTTCATTCCGATAGGCGGCCGCATGATACGGCTGCCACCCATGTTCCGGTTTCAGGCTGTCCGAGCGCTCAAGCGCGTGCAAAAAGGCGTAGCTGAGAAACGGGTGGTCGTTCGGGGCCAGCGTGCTCCATGCCGCTTCGCCCAATTCGGCAATGCGGCCTAAGAAGCGGACCCTGACACTCACTCCGATACGGTGCTTGAATCGGCCAGTTCGTCCAGATAGCGTTCGGCATCCAATGCAGCCATGCAACCGAAGCCGGCCGAGGTAATCGCCTGCCGGTAAACGTGGTCGGCCACGTCGCCGGCGGCAAAAACGCCGGGCGCGCTGGTCGCGGTTGCCATACCGCCGGTACCGCTGGTTACGGTCAGATAACCGCCGGCCATTTCCAACTGGCCATTGAAAATGCCGGTATTCGGGGAATGGCCGATCGCAATAAATACACCGGACAGGTCGATATCGCGGGTCTGTCCGCCGGCGACGTGAGCCACACGCATACCGTTGACGCCGGCATCGTCCCCGAGCACTTCTTCCAGCACGTGGTCCCATAGGATGGTTACATTGCCGTTTTTCTGTCGTTCAAAGAGCCGGTCCTGCAGAATTTTCTCTGCACGCAGTTGATCGCGCCGGTGCACCAGAATGACTTCGGATGCGATATTGGACAGATACAGCGCCTCTTCGACCGCGGTATTTCCGCCGCCGATCACCGCGACTTTCTGGCCGCGGTAGAAAAATCCGTCGCAGGTGGCGCAGGCCGATACGCCGCGGCCTTTATAGGCTTCCTCGGACGGCAGCCCCAGGTACTTCGCGCTGGCGCCGGTCGCGATGATCAGCGCATCGCTGCTGTATCCGCCGTTATCGCCGTGCAGCAGAAACGGGCGTCGGCTCAGATCCACGGTGTGGATATGATCGAATACGACTTCGGTGTTGTAGCGTTCGACATGTTTGAGCATACGCGCCATCAGGTCCGGCCCCTGCAGTCCTTCGGCATCACCGGGCCAATTGTCAACGTCGGTTGTCGTCATCAACTGGCCGCCTTGCTCCAGGCCGGTGATGATGACCGGGTTCAAGTTCGCACGCGCGGCGTAGACCGCCGCGGTATAGCCGGCCGGGCCCGAGCCCAGGATCAATAGGCGGCAGTGCTTGATGTCGCTCATGTATAATAATTCCGTCTGCTGTTTTTGTTGGTTACGGCCGCGCCGAAACTCAAAAATTGGGTGTTTGGCGCCGGTAATTCAAGACCGGGCATTCTACCGCAATGTCCGGGCGTAGGTGAATGGCGGACAGCGACGCGCCAGGAATGCCAAGACCACACGGCGGCAACACGCGGAGAGGAAATGGTGACGGCCGGACCGGTTTGATGTTACCGTTATTAATCATATAATTTACAACTAGTTATAATAACTTCATAAAGCGGTATTTGAATTGGCGAAACAAGCTCGTAAAAAAGCCCGTAATGTGCCCAGCGTGGGCAGTCAGTTGACCATGCGGCTGAAGGAAAGCGCTTTTCTGGCCGCGATTCTGGTCGGCGTCTATCTGCTGCTCAGCCTGGTCAGTTTTCACCCGGCCGACCCTGGCCCGTCCAACAGTATTGATCCGGTCGAAGTGCACAATCTGGGCGGCCGGCTCGGTGCATGGCTCGCGGATTTTTTGCTGTCGCTGATCGGTTATCTGGCCTATCTGCTGCCGATCATGTTGATCTATGCCGGCTATCTGCTGTATCGGGAACCGAGGAACGAAGCGTTTAGCGGGATTGATCTCATTGCGCATATCACCGGTTTTTTACTGGTTTTCGTTGCCGGTTGCGGCCTTGCCCATATGCACTCCAGCCCAAGCCTCGGCAGCATGCCGACGACCAATCTGGGCGGTGGCGGTCTGGGCCAATTGGTTGCCGCACCGCTGCTCGGGGCGACCGGACCGCTCGGGGCGAGTTTATTCCTGCTTGCATTGCTGTTGATCGGCGTGACCCTTTTTGCCGGAATTTCCTGGTTCAAGGTAATGGACGGCATCGGCGCGGCCGCACTGGCCTTGTTTGAATGGAGTGCCGAACGTATCAGCCAGGCGCGGGACTGGTTTGCCGGCCGCCGCGCACGCGCCGCACGCGGGGAAACGCGCAAGGCCGACAACCTGCGCAAGAAAGACAAACCCAAGCCGCGTATCGAACCGCAAGTCTCTGCCGAGGAGGCCAAGCCCAGTCAACGCGTTACCCGGGAAAAGCAGCGCCCGCTGTTCAAGAACCTGCCGGCCGGCGAGTTGCCACCGCTGGAACTGCTGGACGAACCGCCTGAGCAACTGTCCGGCTACAGCAAGGATGCGCTGGAAGCGCTGTCCCGTCAGGTGGAATTGAAACTGGCGGATTTCGGCGTGGAAGTGGATGTTGTCGAAGTACATCCGGGCCCGGTGATTACCCGCTTCGAATTGCAGCCGGCACCGGGCATTAAAGGCAGCCAGATCAGCAATCTGGCCAAAGACCTGGCGCGCGGCCTCAGCGTGATATCGGTTCGGGTGGTGGACGTGATTCCGGGAAAGTCGGTCATCGGTCTTGAGATTCCTAATGCCAATCGTCAGATCGTGTACCTGAGCGAAATACTGCGTTCACAGGCATATGAGAAAAACGCCTCCCCATTGACCCTCGGCCTCGGCAAGACCATCGCCGGGAGACCTGCAGTCGCCGATATCGCAAAAATGCCGCACCTGCTGGTTGCCGGCACCACCGGTTCGGGCAAGTCGGTCGCGATCAATGCGATGATTTTAAGTCTGCTGTACAAATCGACGCCGGATCAGGTACGCCTGATTATGGTCGATCCCAAGATGCTCGAACTTTCGGTATACGAGGGTGTACCGCATCTGCTCGCACCGGTGGTCACCGATATGAAGGAAGCGGCGAACGCACTGCGTTGGTGCGTTGCGGAAATGGAGCGGCGCTACCGGCTGATGGCGGCCCTGGGTGTGCGCAATCTGTCCGGTTTCAACCGCAAGGTAAAAGATGCGAAAACAGCCGGTAACCCGATCAAAGATCCGTTGTTCACGCCGTTTGTGCCGGATGTTGAAGAAGAAGCGCCCGACCTGGAGACTCTGCCGTATATCGTCGTCGTCATCGACGAATTCGCCGATATGATGATGATTGTCGGCAAGAAGGTCGAAGAACTGATCGCGCGGCTGGCGCAGAAAGCCCGTGCGGCCGGCATTCACCTGGTGCTGGCAACGCAACGGCCTTCCGTTGACGTGATCACCGGGCTGATCAAGGCCAATATTCCGGCCCGTATGGCGTTCCAGGTATCCTCCAAAGTCGATTCCCGTACCATTCTCGACCAGCAGGGCGCCGAACAGTTGCTGGGCCACGGGGATATGCTGTATCTGCCGCCCGGCACCGGCCTGCCGGAGCGCGTGCACGGCGCTTTCGTCGATGACCATGAAGTCCATGCGGTCGTCAACTATCTGAAAACGCATGGGGAACCTGAGTACATCGAAGAGGTTCTAAATGATACGCAAACCACTGCGGACGGGCAGGTGATCGGTACTACCGGTCTGCCGGAGAGCCCTGGTGGCGAAGTCGACGAGCTGTACGATCAGGCCGTGGCTTTCGTGACTGAGACCCGGCGCGCCTCCATCTCCAGTGTGCAGCGGCAATTGCGCATCGGTTACAACCGTGCAGCGAGGATTATCGAGGATATGGAGGCGGCCGGTGTCGTGAGCCCGCCGGAGCACAACGGGGCACGCGAAGTGCTGGCACCAGCCCCGCCGAAGGACTGAGAAATGATGTTGAAATACCTGGCCGTGGCGGCCGCACTGACAATGGCTTCCAGCAGTATCGCGGAGACCTCCGCGCTGTTTCAGCTGCGGCAGTTCACCGGTGAACTGGAAAGCCTGACCGCGGATTTCGTTCAACAGGTCGAGGACGCCAACGGCGGATTGATCGAAACCACCGAGGGCAGCGTTTACCTGCAGCAGCCTGATTATTTCCGCTGGGATTATCGGGGCGAATACCCGCAGCAGATTATTGCCGACGGGCAGCGCGTGTGGATTTATGACGAGGCTTTGGAGCAAGTCACGGTTAAGCCGCAATCGGAACTGGCGGCTGACTCGCCGCTGAGCATCCTGACGCATCCGAATATGGTGGATGAGCAGTTTCGGGTGACCGAACTCGGTGAAGAGGATGGCATCGCACTGATGGAACTTGCACCGCTAGGCGAGGAGCCTGGTGAATTTCAGCGTATCACGCTCGGTTTTCAGGCTTTGGAACTGCGCCTGTTGGTATTGGAAGATGCGTTCGGCCAGCGCACGCGGATCGAATTCGCCGAGCTTAAGCGTAATATCGGCCTGGAGCCGACGCTATTCGCATTCACGCCGCCGGAAGGCGTGGATGTTATCGGTGACGATGGCGACGTCCCGAACAATTTTAGCGCCCTTCAGGACGATCAGTTCGAGTGACTGCGGTGACCAAGTTGCTGGCCGTGGCCGCTGGCGGTGCCGGCGGTGCCAGTCTGCGCTATCTGCTCGGCGTGCTGTTCGGCACACCGCTCGGGCGGGACTTTCCGCACCATACGCTATGGATTAACGTCCTCGGATCGCTGTTGATCGGTGCGGCACTGATCTGGCTGCCCGAGCACCGGGTAGAAAATGAGTTCTGGCGCCTCGCGATCATTACCGGCCTTCTCGGCGGCTTTACCACGTTCTCGGCATTCTCGCTGCAAACCCTGGTTCTGCTCCAGCACGGCGAGACGCTGAAGGCCTCGCTGAACGTCTTGCTGAGCGTTGCATTGTGCCTGGCAGCGGCCTGGCTAGGCTGGACGCTGGCAAGGCTTGCCCAGCAGTCGTTCTAGCGCTTCGAATACCGGCTGCCTGGAATCCCAGGATACGCTCAACGTCTCTGTCCCTGATCTGCCGACACCCGCTTTCTCGTATGGTATTGGCAGGGTACAATTCGTGCTCATCTGTTCATTCAAGCAAGGCGAAAATTTATGCTGGATGCCGCATTGCTGCGCAACGATCTGGCGGGCGTGGCGGAAAAACTGGCCGGGCGCGGTTATCAACTGGACATAACGACCTTCCAGACGTTGGAAGAACGGCGCAAAGCGCTGCAGATTCGCACGCAGGAACTGCAGCAGCAACGCAAAAGCCGGTCCAAGGCAATCGGCCAGGCCAAAGCTCAGGGGCAAGACATCCAGCCGCTGTTGGATGAGGTTGCCGATCTGGGCGATGCGGTAAAGGCCGCCGAGGCCGATCTGGACTCGATATTAAACGAGCTGGATGCGATTCGCCTGGAATTGCCTAATTTGCCGGACCCGTCGGTGCCGGTGGGCAGGGATGAGGGCGATAACCTCGAAGTCCGTCGCTGGGGCACGCCGCCGGATTTCGATTTCGAGCCCAGAGACCATGTGGATATTGGCGCGCTGCTGCGGGGTATGGATGCGGAGGCTGCCGCCAAACTGGCCGGCTCCCGGTTTACGCTGCTGAAAGGCGATATCGCCCGTCTGCATCGAGCGCTGGCGCAGTTCATGCTCGATCTGCATACCGGCGAACACGGCTACACCGAACTTTACGTACCCTATCTGGTGAATCCCGATGCGATGCTCGGTACCGGCCAGTTGCCGAAGTTTGAAGACGATGCGTTCGCAACCACTGATGAGATTCCGCGCTACCTGATACCGACCTCTGAGGTACCGATGACCAATCTGGTTGCCGACCGCATTGTCGATGCGGCTGCATTGCCGATTCGGGTCACTGCGCATACGCCGTGTTTTCGGCGCGAAGCCGGCAGCTACGGCAAAGATACGCGGGGCATGATCCGTCAGCACCAGTTCGACAAAGTCGAGCTGGTACAAATTACCGCTCCGCATCAGTCCGACGACGCGCTGGAAGCAATGGCGCAGCACGCCGAAGCCGTCTTGCAGCGCCTTGGGCTGGCTTACCGGACAGTCGTGCTGTGCACCGGCGATATGGGCTTTGCCGCCCGCAAAACCTACGACATCGAAGTCTGGTTGCCGGGGCAGAGCGCTTACCGGGAAATCTCTTCGTGTTCCAACTGCGCCGACTTTCAGGCCCGCCGAATGAAGGCGCGCTGGCGCCATCCGGAGAGCGGCAAGCCGGAATACCTGCATACCTTGAACGGTTCCGGTGTCGCGGTCGGCCGGGCGCTGATCGCGGTATTGGAGAATTATCAGCAGCAGGACGGTTCAGTTGCCGTGCCGGAAGCGCTGCGCCCGTATCTGGCCGGCCAGGAAATCATCAGCCGCTAACAAAAACCCGCCGAACGGCGGGTTTTGTGATTCATTGGCCTCTCGGCGTTCAGTCGTCGCCGAAGCCGAAACCCAGCAAATGCATCAGGTTGTTGAAAATGGCGAAAATATCCGCCAGCAAGCCGGTGGCTGCCAGAATATAGTTGGTCTCGCCACCTCTGACGATACGTTGGGTCTGCCACAGTATCCAGCCGCTGGCCAGCAGTATTACCATGCTGGACAAGGCCAGCGCCATCGGTTCGATATTGATACCGGTAAACTGCCTTAACAGCAGCAATGTGACAAACGCACCCAGCGCGACCAGGGTGCCGACGACCAGAAAACCGATCCAGCCGCTGAAATCGCGCTTGGCCACCATCGCATAACCGGAAAGCCCGAAAAACGCGACCGCGGTCATCAGGAAGGACGCGGTTACCAGCATGCCGCCGTTAGCGAAACGGGTTACCATATAGTCGATATTGCCGCCGGTCACCACGCCGAGAAAACCGGCAAATGCAAATGCCACCAGTAATCCCCAGGCGCTGTTGCGGGTCGCGCCGATCAACACGGAAAACCCGATGATGCCGGCCAGAAACATCCAGCCGTTGATATGCCAGTGCTGAGCCTGCGCCACATAGGCCGCGCCGGCGCCGAAAACAAACAACAAGCCGAGCAGGGCATAGGTGTTGCGAAGCACCCGGTTGGTCGTCAGTACCGACTGGCCGGAAGAGGTGAGAATGGTTTGGTTCATGGTTACGCTCGTTGTTTAAATCCCGTGTGTGCCATTATTTTATTCGACCGATCCACGGCTGAAAAGTTGGGTTTGCAAACTCAGGCCGGATTTGCACCCGGCAACGACAGCCAGCTTAGCTGATTTTGCACCCCGCGGCATAGGCCGCAGGTCACGGTTGGCGTTCCTCCGCCGAGTGCTGGTGCAACAGCGCCAAATCCGGTATCCTTTCGCGCCTCGCCGCCGTATCATTTGCAGTGGCAACGCGAAACGCCAAAATACCTATGGAGGGGTGGCAGAGCGGTTGAATGCACTGGTCTTGAAAACCAGCAAGGGTTAACGCCCTTCGTGGGTTCGAGCCGGAGCAGGCAACGCCTGC
>JANQPM010000052.1 GCA_028289465.1 Lysobacterales bacterium
AGCGAAACCGCCATCTGACTCCACCTGCACGCGCTTAACGGTTCCGTCAGAGGGCTTCTTCGCTATAGCGAAACCGCCATCTGACTCCACCTGCGCTACGAAAGAAGCGGGCGCGAGACTCCTTTTATCATTGGCAAGACCGGATCAAACTGTCGGTGCAAGATTGCTGCAGCGGCCGGGAAAAAGCGGTCATTTGCAGACCAAATTTGATACGATGATTGTCGTAATAATGGAATCCGGGAACGACGGGAGAAAGCGGGTTATGCATAACAGGGACAGCCATACGATTGCCGCCATGCTCTGCGTATTAGTGTTGCCGTTAACCGTATGGGCGGGCTCAGGAGACAGCGGTGTTCGGCTGCTGCACGAAGACCATAGTGTCGGCCAGCCGGTACAACAGGGGTCCGGCCATGCCCACTGCGCGGTCGGCGTTGCCAACGGTTATGCCTGCACCAATATCGACCTGATGTCGCAGATGGATCTGGCCGATATCGGCGGCGGTCAGAACGGCTCGGATAGCTGGGGCTGGAAAGATACGGCAACCGATAGCTACTACGCGATTATTACCCGGTCCAACGGCACTGCGTTTATCAACGTGACCGACCCGGAAAACCCGGTTTATCTCGGCAATCTGGCCACGGCCGGCGGCTCGGCCGGATGGCGGGATGTCAAAACCTATCAAAACCACGCCTTTATCGTGGCCGACGGTGCTGCAAATAACAGCCATGGCATGCAGGTTTTCGACCTGACCCGACTGCGCGGCCAGACTGCCGCGCAGGAATTTACCGCCGATGTCCGCGATACGTCGTTCGGTAATGCGCACAATATCGCGATTAACGAAGCCACGGGCTTTGCCTACATCGTCGGTTCCGATCAGTGTGCCGGCGGCCTGCACATGATTGATATCCGCACGCCGAAGCAGCCCGTTTTCGCCGGCTGCTTCAGCGGCGACGGCTACACTCATGACGTGCAGTGCGTTAACTACCAGGGTCCGGACGCGGGCTTTCAGGGCCGGGAGGTTTGCTTCGCCAGCAACGAAGACACGTTGACCATTGTCGATGTCAGCGACAAACAGGCCCCGTTCCAGCTCGCCAAGATTGGCTACCCGAATGTCGGCTATACCCACCAAGGCTGGCTGACCGACGATCATCGCTACTTTATCCAGGGCGATGAGGTGGACGAACTCGCGTTCGGGCTGAACACCAGAACCGTCATTTTCGATGTGACCTCTCTGCGCGCTCCGAGCCATGCCGGCGATCATATCGCGGCAACCTCGGTGATCGACCACAACTTGTATGTCAAAGACGGCTACGTTTACCAGGCAAACTACGAAGGCGGTATACGGATATTGAAAATTCTCGACGCGGCATCGGCCCGGCTGCAGGAAGTGGCGTTTTTCGATACCGCACCCGATCAGGACACGCGCAATTTTGCCGGTTCCTGGAACGTCTATCCGTTCTTCGACAACAATATCATTTTGGCCAGCGACATTAACCGCGGCATGTTCGTACTGCGCGCCAATCTCGGCGGCGCTGTCAGCACCGGCATGCTGGATGGCACGATGAGCGGACAGTGGGTTGCAGCGGACATGCCGGACCAGGGCCTGATGCTGCTGGTCGATCAGAATGCGTCCGGCCGTTATGTCTTCTTTACTTGGTACACCTACAAGGACGGAGAGCCGTTTTGGCTGGTCGGCAATACCTTCTATGAGCCTACCGCGACCAGCGTTGTGATCCCGGCGCTGCGACTTGAAGGCTTGTCCGCGTTTGACACCAGTGGCAGCCGGGCCAGCCGGACCGATGTCGGGACGGTCGAAGTCGAAGTGGTCAGCTGCAATGAGATTCGCGTTCGCTACGACCTTGACCAGCTGGGCAGCGGCGACATTCCGATGACCCGTCTGGTCGGCGTGGAGAGCCATGCCTGCCTGGCCGGCGATGCCGGATAGTATCTGTTGGCCAGGCCGTTTCTGATTCTGAAGACCGGCAGCACGATTGAGCCGCTGCGCGACGCCGGTGATTTCGAACACTGGTTTATCGCCGGTCTGGCCACCGAACACCCGGTCGAAGTACACGATGCGGTTCGGCGACCGCCACCCTCGGGCCGCGGATTTGCCGGCATTATCGTCACCGGATCGGCCGCAATGGTTTCTGACCGCGAGGCCTGGAGCGAGGATGCGGCCAAATGGCTCGCGCACCAGGTCCACCGGCAGATTCCGGTGCTCGGGGTCTGCTACGGACATCAGTTGCTGGCGCATGCGCTCGGCGGCAAGGTCGGCGCCAATCCGGCCGGCCGGCAAATCGGCACGCAGCCGATTCAGCGCCTGCCGGCAGCACACAGCGATCCGTTGATGGCCGCGCTGCCCGGGGCGTTCTATGCGCAGACCACCCACCTGGAAAACGTACACCGGCTGCCCCCCGGCGCGGTCCGTCTGGCGCACTCGCCAAAAGACGCCAACCATGCATTTCGTTTCGGCCAGCAGGCCTGGGGGCTGCAGTTCCATCCGGAATTCGATGCCATGGTCATGCGCGAATATCTTCAAGCTCGCCGATCGGCCATCGTCGAAGAGGGTCTGGACCACCAGCGGCTTCTGGCCGGGGTGAAGGAAACGCCGATCGCATTCGGTTTAATCAAACGCTTTGGTCTGCTGGCGCTGGCGCATAGCCGCCAAAGTGCCGCCTGAAGCGCGCCGGCTGAAGAGTCTCGCTTGATTAGCGCCGGCGCCGGCGCACGAGACGCTCCAGCGGCAAAAAGAACACCGCATATACCAGCGCGTATAACAACAGCGGCGGCACGGTCACCGACTTCACAGCGGCCAGCGCAAAAATCAAAAAGTGCATGCGGATCACATTTTTATAGGCGTAGCCGGGACCGAAACGCCTCGGCTGGTGCCGAATATTCAGCTGCGGCCAGCGCAATGCGAACGCGGCAATCAGGAACGGCCAGTAATCCCGAAACAGAACGGGAAACACGCCCGATGGCCACAGGGATTCGTCAACCAGCGGCGAAAAACTGTTCAGAAACATGCCCTGAACATAGTGGAAGATACCGAAGTGCAGGCTGAAAAACGCCAGCGTTAACAGGCTGCTCCCGAGAGCCGCAAACGGATGCCTGCCACCGGCCACGCGCCGGGTAAATCGCTTATAGAGCTGGGTGACGATAATGGCATAGCCGACCACCAGGCTGGACAGCCACAGACTCCATACCAGGTCCCTGGCCTGCCAGCCAAAACGCCAGGCCATCAGGACCGTGGCGCCGAATAGAAAAAGCTCCAGCCATAAAGGCATAGTATGATGCGGTGTTATCGACCGCAGCTCGTTTTCAAAAGAGGCTTTGTCCATGGTTACGCTCTATCAATTCAAGCCCGGTATGGGCCTGCCCAATCTCAGCCCGTTTTGCATGAAGGCCGAGACCTTTTTACGCATGGCCGGAATTGACTATGAAACCAAGATTATCACCGATCCGCGAAAAATGCCGAAGAGCAAATGTCCGGTCATTCGGCACGGCGATGCGATGATTCCGGATTCCGCGTTTATCATCGAATATCTCAAACAGCATTTTCCGGTATCGCTGGACGACGGCCTGAGTACCCGGGAACTTGCGGCCGCGCATGCGTTTGAACGCCTGTTGGACGAGCGCTACTACTGGGCTGTGGTCTACAGCCGCTGGGTGGATCCGGCCGGCTGGTCGACGATCAAGCAGTTTTGGTTCGGCGGTCTGCCGTGGCCGATGAAGCACCTGGTGCCGAATATGCTGCAAAAGAAGCTGATCAACGGCATGTACTCGCACGGTATCGGCCGCCATACGCCGGAAGAGATTTATCAACTGGCCGACCAGGACTTGCAGGCGGTTTCAGATTTTCTCGGCGACAAGCCGTACTTTATGGGCGAAGCTCCGCGTAGCGTCGATGCGACCGTCTACGCATTTATGGCGAACACCTTCCATATACCGCTGGAAACGCCGCTGCAGGCATTGACAACGAAATACCCCAATATCGGCGCCTACTGCGACCGCATGAAAGCCCGGTATTTTCCGTAAGCAAAACCCCGGCCACAGGCTGAGGCTTAAGTTAAGGGGTGATGCCTTCTGGCGCAGCCAATAAGCACGTATGCAGGAGCGCCTTTAGGCGCGAATGTCTTTGGCTTGACGAAGGTTCCGGGTAACGATAGACACGTTACGATAAACCTGGAGCGCGCCTAAAGGCGCTGCTACATGCATTCAAACCCTGAAACTCCCGTAACTAACGGCGCCCGCTCCGGCGATCCGCCTGCGGCTCTCAGGCGGAGACAAGCGGGTGCTACGGTGCCGTTTCGACAACAAACACCACGCCGTCCACGTCGGCTACGCGGATCCTGGTGCCGACCGGCAGATCCGGCCCTTTCACCCGCCAGGTTGAGTCATCGACCGTGACTTTGCCGACCCCGTTCTCAATCGGGTGTTGCAGCGTAAACGTTCGGCCGACATATTGGTGACCGCGGCGGTTCAGAGTGGGCTGGTCGGAAACCGGTGGGTGCTTTTCCCGGTAGCGACGCCAGACCAGGGTCGCGATGATGGACAGCACCGCAAACAGCACCAGTTGCAATTCCAGCGGCATGCCCGGCATTACCAGCAGCAGCAGACCGACCAGCGCCGCGGCAATGCCCATCCACAGAAAGTAAAAAGCCGGCGCCGACAGCTCGACGATCAATAACAGGCCGGCCAGTATCCACCAATGCCAAAATACCACTTGATCAAGCCAGTTCATCGTCAACTCCTTATCTCTGATCCCGGCCCGACTGTTGATTCCGGCTCAGGGCTTCTTTCGCCATATCCGCAATACCCGCGAGGCTGCCGATTACGCCGGTGGCCTCCATCGGCAGCAGCAGCGTTTTCTGGTTCTGGCTGGTTGCGAATTCCTTCAGTGCCTCGACATATTTTTGCGCGACAAAATAGTTGATTGCCTGCAGATCGCCCTTGGCGATAGCCTGTGAGACCATATCGGTTGCCCGGGCTTCCGCCTCGGCCAGCCGTTCCCGGGCTTCCGCCTCGCGGTACGCTGCCTCTTTCTCGCCTTCGGCTTCCAGAATCGCAGCCTGCTTGTCGCCCTCGGCGCGCAGAATTTCAGACTGGCGCTGGCCTTCGGCTTCGAGAATCGCGGCGCGCTTTTCGCGTTCGGCCTTCATCTGCCGGGCCATCGCATCCACCAGGTCCATCGGCGGGCTGATGTCCTTGATTTCGATACGGGTAACTTTCACGCCCCACGGGGTGGTCGCCTCATCGACCACGGCCAGCAGACGGGCATTGATATCGTCACGTTTTGACAGGGCATCGTCCAGATCCAGGGAACCGAGCACGGTACGGATATTGGTCATGGTCAGGTTCAGTATCGCATGCTCGAGCCGGTAGACTTCATAAGCGGCCTTGGCGGCATCCAGTACCTGGAAAAAAACCACACCGTCAACGGTCATCACCGCGTTGTCCTTGGAAATGACTTCCTGGGAAGGCACGTCCAGCACCCGCTCCATCATGTTTACCTTGTGGCCGACGCGAAACCACAGCGGCACGATGAAATGGAAGCCCGGCGAAAAGGTGTTGACGTATTTGCCGAAGCGCTCAATGGTGTACTCATAACCCTGGCGCACAATGACAACCGCGGATTTGAGGAAAATAAACCCGAAAATGACGACAACAATCGTCGTAATCAGAGAACTGTTGAACATATCAATCCCCTCACGGATAGCGAAAGAGTAATGCGGCGAAGCAGCCGCTGTCCTGAATAAAATAGAGCAATACGAAGACTAAGTGAAGAAAATGACGCTCCTAAAAAATGCTGAAACCAAAAAACTTTCTCCCAAGGCATAAGGTAAGGGCGAAGGGAGGTGTTCGTCATGAGCCAGAAGTCATTAGTAGGAGTGTTCTCGGGGCTTCGTTCGCCTGCGGCAAAAGCACGTCCGTGCGGGCGCGGCATCGGGTTTTGCGTTGTTGTGCTTTTGCGGTGGCGTTATCGGGATGGTTCCGGTCCGGGCTGGCGGGGTATAGTTAGGCTTATGAGTGAGCGTGACGATATTTATTCAGGCAATCCCGGAGAAGTCGGGGATTTTCGGTTTGATGAGCGGGTGGTCAAGGTTTTTCCGGATATGATCAGTCGGTCGGTTCCGGGGTACGGCCTGATGGTTCCGCTGATCGGGCTGCTCGCGCGGCGGTTTGTACAGCCCGGCAGCAATGTTTACGATCTGGGCTGCTCCCTGGGCGCGGCAACATTGGCGATGCGCCGGGCCATTGCGTATGACGATGTACAGATCGTCGCAGTCGATGTGTCGCAGGCCATGGTCAAACGCTGCTGCGAAATCGTCGCGGAAGACAATTCACGGGTGCCGGTCAGCGTGTCGCTCGGCGATGTGCGTGATGCCGATATCGACAATGCTAGCGTTATCGTGCTGAATTTCACGCTGCAGTTTCTGGCGCCGGCGGAGCGTCAGGCGTTGATCAGTCGCCTGTACCAGGGGCTGAATGCCGGCGGCGCGCTGATTCTGTCCGAGAAGCTGCACTTCGAGGACGCGGCCGAGCAGCAATTGCAGACCGACTGGCACCACGATTTCAAACGCAGCCAGGGGTATTCCGACCTGGAAATCGCACGAAAAAGAACGGCGCTGGAAAACGTGATGGTTACCGATAGTCAGGCCGAACACCGGCAACGGCTGGCGAAGGCCGGTTTCGAACAGGTGTATTGCTGGTTTCGCTGTTTCAGCTTCGCCTCGCTGATCGCCATTAAATAGGCATGGTAAAAAACAGGGTGATCGGCGAGGCTTACCGCGGCCTGTATGCCCGCTTGAAGCGCCTGCCCGGACTGCAGGCCTGGGCGGAAACCCTGCGGTCCGAGATCGGCGATTACTTTGAAAACCCCGGGCATGGCGATTTTGAGCGCTGGGCCAGAGTGCTTTCCGAACTGCCGGCGGTCGAACCGGCCGCCGAACTGACACGCAACATACCCATTCTTGGCCGGCCGGTTGCCGACCCGGAAGCGCTGCGCGATTTGCTGATGCAGCTTCACCCGTGGCGCAAAGGGCCGCTGAATCTGGCCGGTGTAGCCATTGATACCGAATGGCGCTCGGATTGGAAGTGGCAGCGCGTTCGGGATCACCTGGATCTCGGCGGGCATACGGTACTGGATATCGGTGCCGGCAACGGTTATTTCGGCTGGCGCATGCTCGGCGCCGGCGCCGAATGCGTGGTCGGCATCGACCCGACCCTGGTTTTCGTGATGCAGTGGCTGGCCTGCCGGCATTTCGCCGGTGATTCGCCGAACTATCTGCTGCCGCTCAGACTGGAAGACCTGCCGCGGAATCTGGGCGGGTTCGATACCGTGTTCTCGATGGGCGTGCTGTATCACCGGCGCCATCCGATAGCGCATCTGGAACGGTTGAAAACGCTGGTAAAGCCGGGCGGCCAGGTGGTGCTGGAAACCCTGGTCACGGACGGCGACCGGCAGACCGTGCTGGTGCCGGAGGGCCGCTACGCCCGTATGCGGAATGTCTGGTTTATCCCATCGGTCGCCGCGCTGGAGACCTGGCTGGCCAAGGTCGGTTTCGCGGACGCTCGCCTGTTGGACGTCTCGGCAACCACGGTCGACGAACAGCGCAGCACGTCCTGGATGCCGTTCGAATCGCTTGCCGAATGCCTGGACCCTGACCGGCCGGACCGCACGGTTGAAGGCCTGCCCGCCCCGGTCCGTGCGGCCTGGCTGATCAGCACGTAGCAGCACAGGAGCCGCCGCCGCGGGCGCTGTTAGTCATGGGAGCCGGACGCAAGTGCTGACGCGGGCGAAAGACGCCTTAAATGGTTCTGTTCCGATTGACAACGCCGCGCGAATCGGTGCTTATGCGTCGAGGAAGCGCCGCGCCAGAGGGCGCTGCAGCAACGGGAGTGTGTCGATCAGGCGGAATGCGCCGACGGTCAGTGTTCGTTTCACGCGGCCTGACGAGGTCAGCAGGCGACGAAGACGTTCGCTTTCAGCAATAGTCCGAGCACCGGCGGCATGGCGCGATGCGCTGTAGCCGGCGAGCCGGTTCTCGACCATTCTGTGCGCCAGCTCGGCGGCATCGGCAATGCCGAGGTTCATGCCGCGGCCGCCGGCCGGAGAATGGCAATGCGCTGCATCGCCGGCCAGAAAGACGCGTCCGCTATGGTAATTCACCGCTTGGCGTATGGATATGCGGAATTGCGCTTCGCGATGCCGGCGAACGATACGCAGCGCCAGCGGCAGGCTGGCCAGCGCATCGGCGGTATTCGATACCACCCGGTAACGCGTCGCTTCCAGCGGCGCGACGACGGTGACCTGGCCGGGGCCGGGCAAACAGAGCGTGAGCGCCTGCTGATTGGGCCAGTCTGCCGCATCGACATCGGCAATCGACCAGGTTTCCGGCAGATCGAACCCGGCATATTCAATACCCACGCAGTCGCGGGCGGTGCTGTGTACGCCATCGGCGCCGATCAGATAATCGTACGCGGCCTGACTGCCGTCTGCGAACCTCGCGAGAACCTGCTTTTTATCCTGTTCCAGGCTGCTTAATGTCTTGCCGTAGCTGACCGAGCCACCAAACGTCAACAAGCGGTCCCGCAGCGCCGCTTCGGTACGGTCCTGGGCGAGCGCCAGGCCGAAATCGGTCGACGGATGGCCGCCGCGCAGCGATAGCGATAGTATTTTCCGGCGCTGCTTGAAGATTTTGACCTCGCGTATCTTGATCCCTTCGGCAAGCAGGCGCTCGGTGACGCCGGACGGCGTTAGAATCTCCAGACTGCGCGGCAATATTCCGACCGCGCGGGAAAGCGAGGAAGGGTCCTTTTTACGGTCGATGACTTCGGTGGACACGCCGAACCGTGCCAGTTCGACCGCCGCGGTCAGACCGGTCGGGCCGGCGCCGACAATCAGTACCCGCATAATCGGGTCATCGGGCCGGCAGCCATTGTGCCGGTACTCATTTTGCCGGCCCTTCGTTGCGATACACAAACGCGACCGCTACGCCGAGAAGGACGACCAGCAGACCGTCGAAGATACTCTGCTTGACCGCATGCATGCCGGGTATCGGCTGTACCACGTAGTAAATCATATAGGTGGGCACGACACCGAGCAGCGCGATTGCGATGCCGAAACGAAGGCCCTGGCCCGGCCACGGGCTGTCGTCGATACCGCGGGCGTAAATCCAGGTAAACGCACCGGCCATAATGACATGCGCGAGGAGCATAAAATGAAAATACTGGTTCGCTTCGCTTTCAGGCCGGAACAAGTTCGGCAGGTTGGAATACCCCTCGTACAGCAATACGCCGTGAACGAGGTAGCTGCCGGCCATCCAGAGCACAAAGACTACCAGCCACCCGATAAAGAACTTCTTATTCATGCCAGTCTCCTCAAGGTGTGATGTGGTCAGAGTCTAGCGCCTGTTGACGTGTGGGACAAAGCCGGGCCAGGTCAATTTAGACCCAGCTAATCTAAAGGGGGCCGGGCGAATATGCCGGATGGCGGCCGTCTGGAAGACGGAAGCGCTGACACCGGCTTGGTCATGCTGCGGAAGCTAGCGCGGGATCGGAGCGGCCAGCGGAGCCGGTTCCGGTTCGCTGCAGCCCGTCGCGGGTGACAAGGAATACCAGGCCGCGCTGACCGTTTGCGGTGCATGGCGAATGGTCTCGCCCGTAGCGCGGTCGGTCCAGACGGCATCGAAATGGCCATCGGTGCCGATCAGGCCGCGCCACATCACCGACGACGGCCCGAAGCGCGACTTTTCGGCGGCCCAGTACGATTCCTGCGCGATATGTTCGGGCAACTGCGCAAACGCGTGCTGGTTGTTGGTGATGGTGACAAAAACCGGTTCGGCAGCGTGCTCGACGGTCCTCGGCGGCGTCTCAGCAGTGCTTCTGCCCCAGGCCAGCCGGACCGGGTAGCCGCGGCGTATCGCATTGAATAGCGCCTGTCTCGATCCGCTGATACGGGTACCGTGCTGGTCATGGTGGTATTCCAGGCGCCAGCCGGGCGAACAGGCGGCGGTGTTTGACGGCCCGTGAGCACAGGCAGCCAGCATCAGCAGGCAGAGTGCCGCCGGCAGGGCTTTCGAGCACATTTTTACACCACGGTAGCCACGCGATTCATTCAGCGTTGACGTTTTTCTTCAGCTTGTCAAACCGGCGCCGGGGACACGAGTCAGTCACAGTGTTTGATGCGGTATTCCGAACGGCCGGCTTCATCCGGTGGGCTTTATTGCATCGCGCGACAATCAGGTGGACCGGCCGTCATAGTGATGTACCGAATACGCACCCAGGTCGATATCCGCCACGCAGCGGGCGTTGATCGCCGCCATTTCGTTGCCTTCGCCATCGGCGCCGAAACCGATCGGCGCGCAGCCGCAGGTGGGGCAAAAGTGGTGCTTGATCAGATGCTTGTTAAAAGTGTAGGTGCTCATCGCCGATGCCGGCGTTTTCAGGTTCATCTGATCTGTGGATACAAACCACAGCAGGTAACCTCGCCGGCTGCAAATCGAGCAGTTGCATTCCATCAGTGATTCGATTTCGCCGTCCACTTCGAACGCGATATCCCCGCAATGGCAGCTTCCTTCATAGATCATCTCGACCTCCGTTTCGGCTTACTTCGTGGTCTGGTCCAAAAACTCGACCAGCCCGGTCTGCATCGAGTATTTCGCGCCGACCACCAGCAGCCCGTCTTTTTCGATCATTGCCTCGAGCAGCTCGGATCCGTGACGTAACTGATCCGCGGAGAAACGCACATTGGCCGTAACCGCTTTGTGCACCAGGGCTGCTTCATCGGTGCCGGTATTGGTGTCCAGCACCTGCTGCACGGCCGGCCGAATGCGGTTAACCACCGCGCGCAGGTTCTCCGAACGGCTTTCGAGGGGTTGCCGGAGCTCGTCCAGCGTAGCCTGAACCGCACCGCACTGGCCATGGCCGAGCACCACCACCAGGCGAATACCGAATTGCTCTGCCGCGAACTCGATGCTGCCGATCTGGGACGGTGCGACGATATTACCGGCCACGCGAATCACAAACAGATCGCCGAGGCCCTGATCGAATATCATTTCCACCGGAACCCGCGAATCCGAACAGCCGAGAATAATCGCGAACGGCTTCTGGCCGGCAACCAGTTCGAGGCGGCGCCGGTGATTGGCCTGCACATCCAATAGTTGATCGCCGGAAACGAAGCGCCGGTTTCCATCGCGCAGACGCTCCAGCGCCTCCGGTGCTGATAACATCAGTTTTCCTTCTTTCGATAATTAGCGCAGCGAAGCCCGGCCAGACCCGGGGTGGGACCCGGTCGTCTTCGATGCCGTTATAACCAAGATACGGTTTTCTGCGTCAAACCTGCAAATCGCCGTTATCAGAACCAAAGCGCGCACAGGATGACAACTCCATATTTTATTCTATCGGTTCTTGCGGCCATGATCGTGAGTTGTTATCCGTCTCCGCCGACAGCCGCGGAAGACGATGCCCGGTTTCTACAGGTGTATGCACCGTGACGGGCTGGATGGCGGCAGATCGCCTGGCCCAGGTCTCTGACAACCTCGGCCGGGGTCTGGAATACCCGGCAGCCAGAACCGAACCGGCGCTGTCGCACTGTGCGACAACGGGACGTCTAAAGCCTTTGCCTACCTTGACCCGAAGGCCGGAACCGGCCTGGTATTCCTCGCCAATTCAACCAACGGTCTGGCGATTGCCGGGGTCGTTCCGGAGCGGCTGTTCCCCGGTGATCATCCCGCTTTGCGGTGGCTGAAATACGATCAGACCGAGCCCTGACTGGTAAACCAGATCGACCAGGTCAACAGAATCAGGACCAACAGAACCGTCTGCTCCGTTCTGAGCAGAAAGTAAATGTGCTTCAGCGTCTCGCCGACTTTGTCGATCGGCGGGTGGCCGGTACTAACCGAAGCCCTGATGCCGATATCCTTCTGCAGCAAGTAGGTCTGAATCCGGTCATCTTCTACTTCCGACAAAAACAGGCGTCTGATCAGGTTGATTTTTTTTCGGTAGCGGACATTGGCTTCGCGTTCCGATTCGAGAATGCGAATAATGGTCCTGGCCATCAAAACCAGCAACAGATAAGTTGCGGTAAAAGCAATCGTTGCAACCAGGCTGAGCGGCTTGCCGCTGGTCCATATGCCGGCGGTGACCACCAATACCGCAAAAAACGCAACATTGAAGTAGTTAAAGAAAACCCCTCTTCGGTGGTCGATATTAAACAGTTGTTGCCATGAGGTTTCGAACTCCTTGATCAAAAGTTCCCTCGCCTGCCCGTCCATTTCCTTGGACAGGACTTCTCCATTTTGTTCATCCATGAATATACCCCTAGCGTCCTTGGCGCACTAGTGATTGTACAACGCTTGTCAATACGTGTTGAGAGCCAATTTGACAAAGACTGCCATATTCGCGCGGAACGCGGTTTCAGGTTCGCCTCAATCGGCGTGCATGAGTGGCGCTGCTGTCTGCCAGGCGCCTTCGTTATGGACTCCTCGACTGGTCCCGCGAGCATTTTCCGCCATAGAGGTAGTTAGTAAGGTGTCTAGCGCCCCCCTCTTTCGTAGCGAAGGTGGAGTCAGACGGCGGTTTCGCTATGCGAAGAAGCCTTCTGGCGCAGCCGTTAAGCCGGCAGCCGGCTATTCGCTGTGCAGGGCAATTCGGTTGCCTTCGGAGTCGATGACGATTGCCCGGTGGCCGAACGGGCCGATTTCATGCGGCGGTTTTTCGACTTCCCCGCCGTGGCGCTCGGCGGCATCGACCGCATCCTGCAATCTGCCGTCGACGTTGAAGTACAGCAGTGCGCCCGACCGGGAAGGTTTCGCCTCTTCGCCGGTAAACAAGCAACCGGATACTTCGCCGGAGTCGTGGGCGATAATCGCGACACCGGGAAACTCCTCTTTGACCTCGGCGTTCAGCACCGCCGAATAGAATCGGCGCGCCCGCGCCAGGTCGGCGGCTGGAAGGTCAAACCAAACGATACGGTTGGTCATGGCATAAAGTCCTCTTTCGGTATTGAATAGTGCGTCAAAACACCGGCTCGCTAGGCAAAGCGCTTCAGCATTTCTTCGGTGGATCGGATCGTACAGAATTCGCCGTTCAGGCTCACCAGGTTAATATTGTGGACATCCTCGGCGGAATAGTTCACGCCATCGTGGCCGGTACATTCGAACGCCGCGGTCGCATTGGATATCACCGTCACGCTGAATCCGAGGTCCGAGGCCGTCCGGGCCGTCGCCGATACACAGTGGCTGGTTGTCATCCCGACAATCACCAGCGAGGAAATGCGCCGTTCGTGCAGGTATTCGGCCAGCCCGGTGCCGATAAACGCGCTGTTCACCGACTTTTGGAATCGCTTTTCCTTCGGCAGCGGCCGAGCCTCCGCTTTGAATGCATTGCCGGGCAGTTCCGGACGCAATGGTGAGTCCGGCTCTTTTGAGCAATGCTGTATGTGAACCACCGGCAGGCCCCTATTACGCCACTCGGAAAGCAATAATGCGATATTCGATTCGGCGTCCGGGTTATTGCGCTTCCCCAGCCACGGCTCATCGAGGCCCTTTTGCACATCAACGACCAGTAACGCGGGTTGCTCCATATGAACTCAACCTTTTTCTAACGGAAGCCTAAATCCGAAAACGGACAGACCCTGCTGGAGAAAACCCAGGTCCGGCGAGCGCTTATTGGCCGGCTGCTCGTCCTGGGTCGGAAAACCGCCAAGCCCGGTGTAGACATCGACCATTAGCTGACCCAGCCGGTGGTATTCGCTGGATAAGACTTCGCGGATTTCCACGGGATTTCCGGGTCTGTAGTCATTCGATTCCCATTGTGCTGTCGAGTCATCGGCTAAAGAGCTCCGGCGTTATCTTGAGGTCCGAGCCAGGTGATTCGTGCATTCCTGTACACCGGCTTCGACACCGAGCTTGCGGTACAGATCATACGCCTTTTGCCAATAAGACCTCGCAATATCGGGTTCTTTCAACTCATCGTACAGCAGTGCCATCGGCCGGTACGCGTTCGCCAACTCCAGTTCGCTGGTTTCGGGATCCTGCCCGTACAGGCTGACCGCCTCCTCATAGGCCGTTCTCGAACGCATCAACTGCCTGTTTTTGCGGAAAATATCGCCGAGGTGTCTTACCGTTCCGGCCAGAAGCCGCTTTTGGCCGGTATGGCGACAGACCGCCTCTGCTTCCCGGTACAACAGCAATGCACCGGCGATGTCCCCCGCATCGCGCTTTAGCTGGCCCAGTTTGGTTAGCGCCTGAATCAGACCGATATGGTGGTTTTCCGCCCTGGCGAGGCTCACGGCCCGGCTGGCCAGCGCCAGCGCCTTGTCGGCATCGTGGTTGCGGCGGGCAGCCCAGGCCTGGGAAAGCAGCCGGGCGATCTGAGCGTGGTTCTGATTCATGTCGTGCTCAATCGAGAATACCGAATCCTAGCCCAGCCGGGTTTGATAGTGCTGGTGGTTTTCGACAAAGTGGCGTTTGCCGCGCTGAATCACCGCGAGACCCTCTTGCTCCAGACGGCGCTGCTGGCCGGAAACGCCGCCGGGATACTTCGGGTTGAGCTCGCCACCTGATTTCAGGGTGCGCCAATACGGTGTAATCCGTTTTTTGCCGTCTGCTTCGTCCTCGCCCGCCGCACCGGCAACCACACGGGCATGAATGCCGGTGACGATCGGGCAGGCCATCGTTGCCCGGTGCCGCTGGGCCAGCAGCTCGCGAATCTCGTTAATGGTGGTAATTTTACCCTTGGGAATACTGTTCATCAGCGCTGCCACTTCGGACACCGCCGGCAGCAGCATGGTCCCGGGCCCCCAGCGTTTTTCCATACCGCCGGACAGCTTTTGCACACGCGGCAGATCTTTATCGTCAGCCAGTTTTTCTCGAAATGTTTTAGCCATGGTTCCGCCCTCGTTCGCGGCCGTTCAGTGCCGGTCGGGCACTATGCGTTCTGATCGCCGCTCCGCTCCGCCTGAAGCCTGTCGATCTGATCCAGTATCGCGACAAATTGTTCGCCAAAAGGCGTGAAGCGGTATTCGACCCTGGGCGGCACCTCGGAATACGATTGTTTGGTCAATATGCCGTAACGCACCATTTTTGACAGCCGTTCATTTAGAACCTTGGTCGATATGATGCCGATAAAACGCCGAATTTCCCCCGGGCGCCGCACCTGTTTCCGTATCGCCTTGAGGACCGCCAGGGACCATTTACAGCCGACGATATCCTCCACCATCCGGTGAACGGGCGGGTCAGCGGAAATAAATTTCCGTTCAGTTTCCATATTTAACACCGTTTGGTAAGCACCTTACCGAAAAGTGCGTACTTGTTGGCCTGGATCGAGCGGCGTAATTTATTCGACCATCAGCGAAACAGGAGGTCAAGCATGAAACCCATCGCGTGCATACTGTCGGCCGGCGCTATCGTGCTGGCCGGGCTGTTCACCACCGCCTGCGCCGATGAATCTTCGGCTGCCTATCCGTCCGGCTATCGGGACTGGACGCATGTCAAAAGCATGCTGATTGGGCCCGGACACGGGCTGTACGAGACCTTTGGCGGACTGCATCACATCTACGCCAACGACAAAGCCGTGAAAGGCTATCGTCGCGGCAGCTTTCCGGACGGGTCGGTGATTGTTTTCGATTTGCTGGAAGTGTCTGAGGCCGCCAATGCAATCACCGAGGGATCGAGAAAAGTTCTCGGGGTGATGGAAAAAGACAGCCGCCGATTCAAGGATACCGGTGGTTGGGGTTTTGAAGGCTTTGCCGCCGGGGATGCCGCTCGGCCGGTAGTGAAGGCGAACGCCAATACCGCCTGTTTCCAGTGCCATATCGCGCGGAAAGACAAAGACTACGTGTTCAGCGAATGGCGCGAATAGGGTTCAACCCGCGCCCTGGCTCCCGATCTAAGGCTACTCCATAAACCCTGCGGCGACATCCTGGGCGGTTTTTTGGATATCCGCCGGACGGTAGGCGAGATTGGAGAGTATCGACACCACGAGCTGTTGTTCCGGATAAACCAACACGTAAGCCCGGCAGCCTTGCTGCGAACCCCGGTGGTGATAGAAGGTTCGCCCGGCATCGTCTTTGCCGATTCGCCAGCCCAGCCCGGTACCGGTTTCCTGCCCGGCGGCGTTCTTTTGCGAGGTGAAGACCTGCGCAAACATCGTCTCGGACAAGAAACCCGGTGCGACATGCAGCGCACCGATTCTCGCGATATCGTCGGCTGTTCCGATCAGGCCGCCACCGGCCCGCTTGTAAGCGCTGTTAAGGGGCGACGAATTGACTACCGGACCGTATTCCGGTGGCAGGTAACCCTGATAGACATCAATGGGATCGTAATAGTCGACCCGGTTCGGAATAATCGCGAACCAGTCATCCAGCAACACGTTGCCGGCGCCGGCCGGCTGTAGCAGGTATTCGTTCAGCAGATCGTAGTATTCACGCCCGGTAGCCGCCTCGAGGACCAGTTGGATTAACGTGTAGCCAAATGTGGAATAACTGAACGCCGTTCCGGGCGGTGCGACCAGCGGATCGTCGGCGAATAATGCCAGGATCGACGCGTCATCCGGATACCGGCGGGTATTGATTACACCGCCGGGCAGCGAGGGGTCGAAGTCCTTGGCGGTGTAATGGCGAATGCCGCCGAGGTGACCGAGCAGCTGGCGAAGGGAAATCGGTTTACCTTTGTCCGGAAAGACCGGAAGGGTTTCGCGAATATCCGCATCCAGGTCGACCACTCCCCGGTCGGCCAGACGCGCAACCAGGCTGGCGGTCAGTGCTTTCGCGACACTGCCCAGCCGGAATAGAGACTCGCTGGATGCCGGGACCCGGTGCTCAAGGTCGGCCAGACCGAAGGCTTCGGACCAGACGATATTATCGCGGTGCCAGACCGACGCGGCGATTGCCGGAGCTGTGCTTTCCTGCCGAGAGGCTGTGATGATATTGCGCGCGCTTTCAATGGCCTGCGTTGCCGCCGGTTTTCGATCGTTGGTTTCGAGTCCTGTGAGGCTCGCACAGGAAACGCAGAGCAGCAGCGCTGCAAATGCGGTAGCCAGACGAGTGCTTCTAATGCCTGTCATGTTTGGTCCCCTGTCGTGTTTGGTTCTTGATCAGTCGATATGAAGGCCGTCAATCTAATTCGGCCTAAGGCTGTATTTCGCCGATCAGAGATTCTGGCACCTTTTTGCGAGCAATGTAAGCTCGTTTGAAAAGAAGGCCCGCGCCTGCTTCTACGCGGTACTGCGCAGATCGGCAAATACAAACCCGTCGCGTCTGACCGTTTCACCGGCAACAACGTCCAATGGAGCCGAGAAACCCGGCGCATTGTTAACGAAGGTATGAAACTCGCCGTTCTCCCCGCAGGGGTCGGCGGATGCCGGCAGTTCCGCCAATAGCTGCCGGTCAAACCGCCGGCCGACGAAAGACGGGTCCAGTACCTTCGGGTCGACACAGGTCAGGTATGCAGAAACGCCCGCATCGATCATCTCGTAAGCCAGTTGCGTCGTATCGCGTTGCCATAGCGGGAAGATCGGCTCAATCAGTGACGTGGCGAGCAAGTTCTCGCGATAGCTTCGAACGTCCTGCAAAAACAGATCGCCAAATGCCATATGGGTCACCCCCTGCTTTTCCGCCAGACCGATAACTTGCCGGGCGGCGTTTTCATAGATGCGATTTGAGCACGGGTATGGAATCTCAACCAGCCGCAAGGCCAGTCCGAGCGCTTCCGCCTGGGCATGCAGCAGTTCGGTTCGCACGGCATGCATTGCGACCCGGTCTGCAGCCGCATTTACGGTAGTGACTAGCGCATCGACCTGGAACTTCCCACCGTGCTGCAGAGTATGCAAGGCCCAGGCGCTGTCCTTGCCGCTGCTCCACCATAGCCAGGTTTTCTTCACCCGTTGTCTCCGCTGTTGCCCGCAGTCGAACAGGCGATTGTACCGTGCGATCGCGGTCGCTACTTCGGCATCAGCGCTGCGATACGATCCACCAGCGCTTCCATATCCACCCGGCCGTCGCGGTTGGTCTGAACCGCGATGGTCGTACCGGTTGCCAAGTCGTGCTTGACACGAGTGCGGTAACCCGGCCACAGACCGCCGTGGCCGAACGATTTGCCGTCGTCGTATACAAACAGGCCGAAGCCATAGCGGAGATCCGGCGTATTCGGATTGCGCCACCCGGCATCCAGCATCTCGGCGAAGCTTTCGGGCTTGACGACACGGCCCTCGGCCATCGCCGAGTAGAATTGCGCCAGCATGGTCGGATTGGTGGTGAGTCCGCCGCCTGTCCACTCGGAGGACGGATCGAACTTCATTCTGCCGTCCTTTTTCAGATTTCGAACGCCGCCGGTGTAGCCCGGCGTGATGTTGGCAAGAATCGACCGGTCGGTCGGGTATATTTGATCGAGGCGCTGCGGAACCAGAATGCGCTCTTTGAGCAGATCGTAGTAGCGGCGGCCCGATGCCGCCTCGATCACCCGCCCGAGCACCAGGTAGCCGACATCGGTGTAATGGTAGCCTTCGCCGGCGGCAAACAGCGGCTTTCGGTTAAGCGCAAAGCGGATGAGTTCCTCGGGTTCGAACCGGGCGCTGCCGTGGCGAATGGCGCGCCTGACCATTGCAAACTGAAACCGGAATGTGCCCGGATAGTCCGGGATGCCGGCGCTGTGCGAGAGCAGGTGGCGCACACGTATCTCATCGGCGTTGGGTAGCCGGCGGTACCAGCGTGTGTCGCCCAGCCATTTCGACGCGAGGTCGTCGACCGACAGCGTACCGTCTTCTGCCAGCAACATGGTCAACGCAGCAACAAAAGTCTTGCCGGTACTGCCGCCGGGCATGCCGACGGTATCGTCGAGCGGAATACTGGCTTCGACGTCCGCAAGCCCGACCGCCGCCCGCACGACACGGCCGTCAGACAGCCGCACTGCCGCCCGCAAACCGGGCATTCTCATTTCACTGCGGGCTTCTTCGAGCAACGCCGCGAGCGATGCTCGGTCACCGGCAAACGCATTGCAACACCAAGCCGCAGCGGCAGTCAGCAGCCACCCCAGAATAGCGATGCGCCGGGCTTGCAGTATCATCTTAATACGCCTGCTCCTGAGGAGCCTATCATACGCTTTTCGCGACGGCGCGGTATCTTGCCGAACGCGAGCTATCCTCAGCGGATTTTAATAGGTGCAGCGGTTGCAGGCTGATTTTTGGTCGTTGTAGCAGTGTTCAGCCAGGACGATATGATTTCAAGAACCTCTGGTTCTATAGTCGTCCTGATGAGAGGATATTCGTCAATTTTCCCGTTGACTGAATACTGGAACAAGTGGTTATGGTTTTCCAGTGTTTTGACCTGAGACAATGGGTGGGATAGCGCCGACCGCATAATTGAAGCATTTTCTTTTGCGGATACCTGCAGGTCTTTGCTGCCATATAACGCCAGAACCGGTCGGCCATACCGAACCAACGCAGGCAATGGGTTGTAGTCTGCGTAATACATACCCCATCTGCTTGCCCATGTCTCGAGAACGGCCTTCCGCTGTGACTTGGTCACTCGTTCGGCGGTTAGCAGCGTATTAAGCCGGGCTTCTGCTTCATCTTTGGTTGCCGAGGTCTTCAGAATGTGGATCAGATCACGGTACTGCGACTTCAGCGTTTCGATTTCGGCATTACCCTTGTTCTGTGATCTGAGGATGTCGATCCCCTGGGCGACCATTACATCCGGCAACAGCCGTCTGGCCGGACCAGCCAGAAACACCATGAATGCAGCCGGCGTTTTTTGTGCTGCCATTGGGGCAATGTAACCACCCTCTGAGTGCCCCAAATAGCCAATGCAGTCGGCGTCGATATGGGCCTGCTCGGCAAGCCAGTTAAATGCCGAAACGGCATCCTCGGAAAAATCCGGCAAATCGGCGCCGCTATAGTCTCCCGTACTTTCAGAGACGCCTCGATCATCATATCGAAGCACAGCAAACCCGTTTCTGGTCAAGTGGTCGGACAACACCAAAAACGGTTTGTGTCCGGCCATTTCCTCATCGCGGTTCTGCGGCCCGGAGCCGCTGATCAGGATAATTGCGGGAAACGGGCCATCACCGTAAGGCAGAGTCAGTTCGCCTGCGAGACGAACATCATCGGCACCGCCCGGAAACACCACCGGTATCGTCCGGTAGGGCCGCTCCTTCGGGTTCTGCGGGCGCAGGTATCCGCAGCCCGCAATTACTAGGACAAATAGGAAGAGCGCTAACAGCGAAAGATAGAACTTCATGATTGATATCGACCGGGCATCAAGATCCACGGGTTGTTATTGATATATCTATAACGCAGGCTTGAACGGGGGGTTACAAAGGAGCCGCAGGCGACCCGCCGGAGTGGACGCCGCGAAGCACGGCTTCTTGCGCGGTGCGCAAACCGCCATGCCTCCCTTGGCTTGCCCTTCCGGTTGGGTGAGCGAGCAGCGCGAGCGGCACCAGAGGGGTCGCGCGTTAGTTGCACGCCGTCTTGCGGTTGCGGTTTTCGCCCACCGGACGAAAGAAGCGGGCGCAAGACTCCTTAGGTGTCTTACGCCCGCTCCGGCGAGTCGCCTTTGGCTCCTTCGTACGCGTCGCGGTTTTGACGGCGATGTTGCTTCAAACGCACAAAAAACCCCGCCGAAGCGGGGTTTCTTGTGGGCGCTGAACAGGGTCAGTCGTCGCTGTCACCACCACCGCCGCCGTTGTCATCGTCGTCACCGTCATCGTCGTCATCATCGTCGCCGCCGCCGACAACATCCTCGATAAAGTCTTCGATGGCACCGCGGCTGCAGCCGAACCTGCGCTGGCCATTGCCGAGTTCTTCGATGTCGATAATCTGCTCGCAGGAGCAGCCGGCAGTATCGGTCAGCGTGAACGTGGCCTTGCCCCGGTTGGTGTCAAAAACCGCATCGCCATCGACCAGGGCGTAGCGGTTTCGGCCCAGTCTTACGGTCGGAACATTTTCCGGCACCGCGGTGTTCGGGCACAGGTCAACGTTGTCGGTAATGGAGTCCCCGTCACTGTCCTTGACCAGGAACAATACGAATCCGTCGTGGTCCGATGCGGCCAGCGGGGTGCTCGGGTCGTCGAACAGGATCTCGGCCGCATCGACATTGCCGCGCCCGAACTGGAAGTCGGCGACCAGGGAGTCCAGTGCGCTGCTGGTCAATGCATGGTCCAGTGCCTGCGCGTTGCCGCGGAATATAAACGAATACTGCTGTTCCGCCGGCAGCAAATCGACCTGGTTGATCAGGTTCGGATTCACCACGTCCGGCCCGGACAGCAGATTGTCCATCGCATTGACCTCGCCTTTGATCTGACCGACCACGTCCACATAGCCGTCGGTGAACTGATACGCGTTGAAGTCACCGACCACGACCAGATTCACGCCGGGATCAGCAACCTGAATGTCCTGCACTTTCTGTGCAATGGACTGGGCCTGCTCCAGGCGCTTCTGACGCACCCGCGGGCCGCTGGATGGATCGTCGATGCCGTTCAGCGAGCGGTTGTGAACCACCATTACCTGAATCGGGAAGTTGGAGCCGTTCGCGGTACAGCGGCCTTCCAGCAGCAGCGGCGGCCGGTCGTGCAGCAGGCTGCCGTCAACGCTCAGGATTTCGGCCGCACCGAGCTGGCTGACTGCATCGACAGCAATGGTATCGCGGGTCAGGAAACCGACGTCGATACCGCCGACGTCGTTGCCTTCGACCAGGTGCGGTGTGTAGACCACGGCCGGGTCATCCAGCGCGATCTGGTTGGCCAGATCCTGCAGCGTGTTCAGGTTCTCCACTTCCTGCACGGCCAGGATGTCCGGCGCGTCCAGCACGTCGCGAATGTATAGCGAGAACTTGCCGAGCCGGGCCGCGTATTCCACCGGATCGGTAACCGGACCGGTGCCGTCGTCGATATCGTCGAACAGGCGCAGCATGTTCAGGCTGCCGACGGTCATCTCGACCACACCTCGATCACGCACCGCAACCGGGATCGGCGCCGGGCTGAAGTCAAAGCTGGTCGGCCACAGCTCATAGCCGCCGAACTCGAAGCCGAGCACGCCGCTGGCGCTGAAACTGGAACCGGCGGGCACTTCGGCGTTGGGCAGGCCCAGCTTGTCGGGATCCAGTTCAAACACTTCCGGATTGCCATCCCATTCGAGAAGCCCGGCGATGCCCGGGAATTCAATACCCGGTTCGCGGAACGAGCGGCTGTTGCCGGCCACGATATGGATTTCGGCGACCGGATCCGAACCGAAACTCTGGTTCGGCGCGCTGACGGTACCGACCGGAATATCGATCAGCATGCCTTCGTAGCATTCGAATTCGATGCTGCAACTCGGTGCCAGCGGGTCTGGCGACGGCGTAGCGCCATCGAAGACCACGGCCGGCGGCAGTGCATTGCCGGAAGAATCCACGCTGACGCTGACCGCGCCGCCGATTTCGGTGAAATCGAAGAATTCAACGATGGTGCCGGCGACATCCACCTGGTCGCCGACAGCCACCGTGGGCGGTGCGTCGGTAAACACGAAGATGCCGTCCGAAGTATTTACATCGCCGTCGCTGCGCGCGGCCGGCGTCTGGATGAAGAAACCGTCCGGCGCCAGCGCGGTAACGATATTGTCGTTGCTGCCCAGCGACTGGCCGACAAAGGCCGAGGCCGATCCGCTGCCCTGGATTTCAAAGATCTCCAGCACCGGACCGTTGGCCGTGCAGCCTGAGCTCAGCGAGGTATTGCCGGTGCCCGGGGTGATACAGGCATTGACCAGATCAACGTTATTGCGGTTGGTGTCGATGCCGTCCGGGAAGCGGCCGATGCTGCGGAAGTCCTGGCCGCTGGAGCCGGAATCCTGCAGGCCCGCACCGGAACCCTCGGTGAACGGTACCGCGATGTCGCCTTCATAGGTCACGCTGTCGACGATCACGCCGGACTGGCTGATTGCGACCGCATCGGGCGCACCGTTCTGAATCGAGTTCAGCGCTTCCAGGTCGCAGTTCGCGACCGTTGCCGCGCTGGCGCAGACCACAAAATACTCGCCCGGCTGCAGCGTTGCCGCCGGCAGCGGAATCGTGTCGTAAGGCGTGCCGCCGTTACCGTTGACCAGAACCAGTTCGAAGTTGGCCAGATCGGCCGCTTCGGTACCGCGGTTTTTGATTTCAACAAACTCTGCGGTATCGGCGGAAGGCTGGTCGTAGTCGATTTCGTTGACGACGAGCTGCACGCCGCAGTCATTGACCGCGCCAGGCGTTCCGTCGTCGCCGGCGCCGAACGGCGATGCGGATTCGCACCAGTTGGCGCCGATATTGTTATCCAGAGCCGGACTGATCAGCGCCATGGCAGCACCGCTCGGATCCGGGAAGGTGGCCCCGTTGTCCCACTCCACGCGGTCGACTTCATTCAACGAACCATCCAGCAGCACCAGTTCGTCGCTGGAGTTGCTCAGGAACATGCCGCTGTACTGAAAATCGACGATCACGCCACCGTTGGTCGCGGAATCACCGTTGTTGCTCAGTACCGCAAAACCGCCGGCCGGTACCAGCAGCGGTCCGCCGTTACTGATTACAAAGCTGTCTGAGTCGTTGTCCTTGACCGTCCAGCCATTGATGTCGACATCGGCGCCGGTCGCGTTAAACAGCTCGAACCATTCGCCCGAACCGTCGGAAACGGCCGACGGGTTCTGCATGATTTCGTTGATCACGATCGCCGGCACGTCGACCGGGTCCATCGGACAGTCGTTGGCCGCACCCGGTGTGCCGAGGTCGCCGGCGCCGAACGGCGTCTGCGCTTCGCACCAGTTGGTACCGTCATTGTTGTCCAGGTCGGTGGCTTCCAGTGACATGGACGCGCCGGCCGGATCCGGGAATACCGGGCCGCCGTCCCATTCCACGCGGTCGATTTCGTTGGCCAGCGTATCGGTCAGCACCAGTTCGTCGTCGCCGTTGGCGAGGAACATGCCGCTGTATTGATAGTCGACGATCACGCCGCCGTTGGTCGCGAAATCGCCGTTGTTGCCGAGCACGACGAAACCGCCGGCCGGCACCAGCAGCGGCCCGCCGCTGGCAATCACGAAGCTGTCGGAACCGTTGTCCGAAACTGTCCAGCCTTCGATGTCCACGGCCGCGCCGCCGGCATTAAAGATTTCAAACCATTCGCCCGAGCCGTCGGAAACCGCCGACGGGTTCTGCATGATTTCGTTAATCACCAGTTCGGGAATGGCCGGCGCACAGTCATTGGCCGCACCGGGCGTACCGAGGTCGCCGGCCCCGAACGGCGTGCTGGCTTCACACCAGTTGGTGCCGTCGTTGTTGTTCAGCGCCGGCGAGATCAGCGACATGGACGCGCCGTTCGGGTCCGGGAAAGTGGCCCCGTTGTCCCACTCCACGCGGTCGACCTCGGCCGACGCGCCGTCCAGCAGCACCAGCTCGTCGCCGCTGTTGCCGAGGAACATACCGCTGTACTGATAGTCCACGGTGACGCCGCCGTTGGTCCCTGAATCGGCGTTGTTCCCGAGTACCAGATAGCCACCGGCCGCAATGACCAGCGGGCCGCCGTTGTTAATCACGAAACTGTCGGTGTCGTTGTCCTGTACCGTCCAGCCGTCGATGTCGATTCCGGCGCCGGAGTTGTTGAATAGTTCGAACCATTCGCCCGAGCCGTCGGAAACGGCCGACGGGTTTTGCATAACCTCGTTAACAACGACTTGTGCGAAAACGGTTGAAGAAAAAACGGCCGCGGCAAGAAAACCGCAAGCGATAAATAACCGGCGAGCGACACGAAAACGCCTGCCGGGGAATGGTTGTGAAGCCAACATTAGCATCCCCTACCTTTTGTGTGCCTACAGAAGGATGCCATCGTATGCATGCAATTTGACATGACGATGACACCGCCAACCAGACCAGGTAATGCGGTTCAGCATACCCCAAAGCGACGGAAAGTGCTCGTTTTTTGAGCACACGTGCTACCGGCAGAAAAGCGGAAAACGCCGTTGCCGGCGGTAGGAAATTGCCGATAAGGCGTGTTGCGCCCGCTTCTTTGCCGTTGGCAAAACCGCCGGCGGAGTCACCTGCATCAAGTCACCTGCACTGCGGTCGCGATAGCGAAGAAGCCTTTTGACGCAGCCAGCAAGCCCATGTGTAGGAGCGCCTTTAGGCGCGATCGGAGTTTATCGTTATCCGAAGCCTTCATCATGCGGCAGGTATTCGCGCCTGAAGGCACTCCTACAGATATTGGGATTCTCAAAGGGCGGTTTGCACAATGCGCAAGACGCCGTGCTTCACGGCGCCCGCACCGGCGGGCCGCCGGCGGCTCCTCAGACGGTAAACGGCGGCAGTTTTTGCGCCGCCAGCACTTTTTTGAGTTGCACGTACTTCGGCAGCCCTCGTTTGTCGTAAGGTGGATAGGCTTCGCCGTGGATCAGCGGTTCCAGGTACCTGCGTGCCGCGGCGGTGATACCGAAGCCGTCCTTGCTGATATATCGCTTCGGCAGCATTTTTTCCCGGTTGGCCACGCGCGACAATCTGGCTTCGCCGATTTTCCAGCGATAAGGCTTGTCGGACTGGCGTACGATCACCGGCATAACCCCGCTTTTTCCGGCCAGTGCGAACTCCACCGCGGCCCGGCCGACCGCATAGGCATGGTCCACGTCCGTCTGCGATGCGATGTGGCGCGCCGAGCGCTGCAGATAGTCGGACACCGCCCAATGGTATTTGTAGCCCAGCTTGTCTTTGACCAGTTGTGCCACGACCGGCGCCACACCGCCCAACTGGGCATGGCCGAAGGCGTCCCGGGTGCCGGCATCGCTGAGGAACTGGCCGCGCTTATTGCGCAGGCCCTCGGATACCACGATGGAACAGTAGCCGTAGTTCTCCACCGCATGTTTTACCTTGCGCAGAAAAGCGCGCTGGTCCAGTGGCACTTCGGGTAGCAGAATGACATGCGGCGGGTCTTCCTCGGCCTGCCTGGCCAGTCCGCCGGCGGCCGCAATCCATCCGGCGTGCCGGCCCATCACTTCCAGCACGAAGACCTTGGTCGAGGACGAGGCCATGGACATCACATCCAGGCTGGCTTCCATAATGGATACCGCAACGTATTTGGCTACCGAGCCGAACCCCGGACAGCAGTCGGTCACCGGCAGATCGTTGTCGATGGTTTTCGGAATGCCGATACACTGCACTGGAAAACCGAGCTTGGCGCCGATCTGGGATACTTTGTGCGCGGTGTCGGCGGAATCGCCACCGCCGTTGTAGAAGAAATAGCCGATATTGTGCGCTTTAAATACCTCGATCAAACGTTCGTATTCGGCCCGGCTATGTTCTATCGATTTCAGTTTGTAACGGCAGGAACCGAAGGCCCCGCCTGGCGTGTGTTTCAGCCCGGTTATAGTCGTTTTGTTTTCTTTCCCGGTATCGATGAGACGTTCTTCCAGCGCGCCCATGATGCCGTCCTGCGCGGCATACACTTTGCCGATCTGCGACCGGTGCCGGGCGGCCGTTTCGATGACGCCGCAGGCCGTGGCGTTGATCACCGGCGTCACGCCGCCGGACTGTGCATAGAGAATGTTCTTTTTCGTTGCGTTTTGCTTGGCCATAGTGTTCCCGAACCGGCGGCTCCTCACGTTGACTTGATATGGATGAACAGGTAGCGTTAGCGCCCTATTTTAATGACGGGAACGATACCATGCGAATCGTATTACTGGGGGCGCCCGGATCCGGTAAGGGAACTCAGGCGAAGCTGCTTCGAGAAGCCCTCGGTATTCCGCATATTTCTACCGGCGAACTGCTGCGCGCCGCGGTCAAGGCCGGCACGCCGCTGGGTCTGGCGGCAAAGGCGGTGATGGATGCCGGCAATCTCGTTTCCGACGATATCATGCTGGGCCTGATCGAAGAGCGGCTGGCTCAGGACGATGCACAGGCCGGGTTTATTCTCGACGGCTATCCGCGCAACCTGACGCAGGCCGCGTCGCTGGATGAATTGCTGGACCGCCTGAACCTGCCGGTGGAAGAAGCGATTCAGATCGATGTGGACACCGAGATGATCATTCAGCGCATTAAAAACCGGGCCGAGCAAGAAGGCCGGAGCGACGACAGCGAAGCGGTCGCACGCAACCGGATCCGGGTTTACGAAGAGCAGACCGCGCCGGTGATCGACTACTATGGCGAAAGAGGTCTGCTGACCCGCGTTTACGGCGTAGGCAGCATCGAGGAGGTTTTTCAGCGCGTTCGGGGCGTGCTGGCTATGCGCGAGGAAGCCTTAGAAACCCAGGCTTAATCAGATCGCTTTCTGATCAGAAAGTGATAGTCGCCGCCAGTTGCCATCTGCGCTTCCAGCGGATGGCCCGTACGCATCGCAAACACCTCGAAATCCAGTTCCGCGTGCGGATCGGTGGCGACAATATGCAGCGTTTCGTCCGGCGCCATGTCGTTCAAGGTCAGCCGGCAGCGCAATACCGGCTCGGGGCAGTCCAGGCCCCGGGCATCGAGCTGTCGGTCGGCGTCGCGAAAGATGTCAGAAAGCTCGGGCAAGCGGTATCCTCATTCCGATCGTACAGGGTAGCGTAATTTATGGGTTCCCGATAACGGATTTCCAACCGTGGTTTTTGGGACTGATCAAAGCCGATGAACCGTTTGTTTTACATTTTACTGGATATTATCCGACTACGGCGCGGCCCGCAGGACCTGCCGGCCGGCTGGACGCCGGTGATTGCGTTTGCCGGTATCAGCCTGGCTATGGGCTGGTGGTTTGTACGTGGCGAGCAGCCGGACCTGACGCCGCTGGTCGCCGAGCTGCTGCTGGCGGCATTGATGACGGCGACCGCGCTGCAAATGGTTCAGCATCCCGAGCGCATTCCGCAAACGTTGCTCGCGCTCTTCGGTACCGGTGTGCTGCTGTCCTTGCCGCTGGTTGTTATTTTTGGCGGGTTCGACGAGGGCAATACGGCAGTGATCCGCCAGCTCGCCAGTCTGGGCTATCTCGCTTTGCTGGCCTGGAGTCTGACCGTGGATAGCCACATTTATCGCCATGCGCTGTCCGTTACAATGCCGGTGGGTGCTGCGGTCGCGATCGGCTTCTTTTTAATGCGGCGCGTAATCATCGGTACATTTTGGCCCGGTCCGGCGGGTTAAGCAGCCGTGAGACTCCCTGCGCAGCCGCAGGCGACCCGCCGGAGCGGGCGCAAGACTCCTTGGTTATATCGGCATGGCGGGTTTATCGGGGCGACAGGATAAATAAATGCATATTCATATCTTAGGCGCGTGCGGCACCTTCATGGGCGGCTTGGCCGTGCTGGCCCGTCAGGCGGGTCATCGGGTTTCCGGATCCGACCAAAACACTTATCCGCCGATGAGCACGCAGTTGGAAGCCCGGGGCATCGAACTGACCGAGGGCTACGACCCCGAACAGCTACAACCGCATCCGGACCTGGTCATCATCGGCAACGCGCTGTCGCGCGGCAATCCGGCCGTCGAATATGTGCTGAACGAGGGCCTGGCATTCAGCTCCGGTCCGCGCTGGTTGGGCGAGAATTATCTGCGCGGCAAGACAGTGATCGCGGTGGCCGGCACGCACGGCAAGACGACAACCGCGTCGATGGTGGCCTGGATACTGGAATTCGCCGGCCGCGCACCGGGTTTTCTGATCGGCGGAGTACCCGGCAATTTCGGCATGTCCGCGCGGGACGGCGAAGACTGTTTTGTGGTCGAGGCCGACGAGTACGACACCGCATTTTTCGATAAGCGGGCCAAGTTCGTACACTACCGGCCGCAGGTAGCGGTTCTGAATAATCTGGAGTTCGATCACGCCGACATCTATTCGAATCTGGCGGCCATTCAAACGCAGTTTCACCACTTGGTGCGCACCATTCCGGGCCGCGGGACGGTGATTGCGAACGGCCACGATGACAACCTGCGGCAGGTGCTGGACGAGGGCTGCTGGAGCGAGCTTCAACGCTTCACGATAATGCCGGAAAAAACCGGCAGCGATGACTGGCAGGTCGAACTGCTGGATTCGGCCGGCCGCCGGCTGCGTTTCGTTCATGCCGGCCGGAAGGTGGGCGAACTGAGCTGGGCCCTGAACGGACATCACAACGCGATGAATGCGGCAGCGGCCGTCGCAGCGGCTGTCGCAGCCGGCGTTCCGGCAAAGACCGCGGTCGCAGCGCTGTCCGAATTCAAAGGCGTGAAGCGCCGGCTGGAACTGCTGACCACGGCCGGCGACGTACATGTTTATGATGACTTTGCCCATCACCCGACAGCAATACGCCTAACCCTGGAAGGCCTGCGCCGCCAGGTCGGCAATCAGCGTATTCTGGTTGCGCTGGAGCCGCGCAGCAATACGATGCGCGCCGGGGTGCATCTGGCCGAACTGGCGCCGGCACTGGCTGCGGCCGACCAGGTCTGGCTGCAGGCCGGCAGCGAGGTGGACTGGGATCCGTTCGAAGTCATCAACCGGCTGGACGGGCGCGGCAAGGTCGTTAACCGGGTTGAATCGCTGGTTCAGCAGTTACTGGAGCAGGCAAAGACCGGCGACCACGTGGTCTTTATGAGCAATGGCGGCTTCGGCGCGGCGCCGGCTCGCTTTGCCGAAGCGCTGCAGCGCCGTGAGAAACACTGAAATCCCACTGTTTCCGCTGAATACCCTGGTTTTTCCGGGCGGGTTGCTGCCGCTCAGGATTTTTGAGCAGCGCTATATCGACATGGTGCGCGAATGCAGTCGCAGTGACAGCGGCTTCGGCGTCTGCCTGATTATCCCCGGCGATGACGACAACGCCGGCCACCACGCCCGCGTCGGCACGCTTGCCAGAATCGAGGACTGGTATACGCTGGAGGGCGGCTTGCTCGGTATTTCGGTTCGTGGCCAGTCCCGCTTTCGGGTCGAGTCGACCCGTGCCAAAGACAATGGCCTGCTGATCGGCAGCGTGCGTTGGCTGCCCGGTGACAGCAAGACCGAACTGCCGCTGGAGTTCTCCGTGCTCGGCGTGCTTGCAACCCGCTATGTGGAACAGGCCGGCAACGAGTTTTTTCAGGCCGAGCCGGAACAGCTTAACCGCGCCGATTTTGTTTCCTACCGGCTTTGCGAATTGCTGCCGCTGCCGCTGCTCGAGAAGCAGCAACTGCTGGAAATGGACGATGTGATGGAGCGCCTGGCGCATTTGCAGCGGGTGCTGCCGCGGTTTCAGAGACCTTAGCGGCCGGCCCGGTCCGCGGAATAGATCAGCCAGGTGCCGTTTTCCGTCCGGCGGGTCCGTGCATCGCCAAGACTTTGTATCAGGCCGGCCTCGACCGGCGAATTCGGCGTGCGGGCCCGCCAGTAGCGGAATACTTTCAGGCGGGGTGTGATTTGCTCATCATACAACTGGCCCAGATAAACCGGCGCGGACCCGTCTTCCAGTTCCAGCCCGGAGTACCACAGGCGCAGGGATTGAACGCGCTGATTGCCGGCCAGCGGCCGGTAAAGACGCAGCGATTCCGGTTGGCCCAGATAGTAGCGTGACGGCAGGTCGAGGCTGTCCCGGTCGGCACGCGGGTTCAGCATTTGCAGCAGCCAGGACCAGTCCAGTTCCGGCATCGTCTGCCAGCCCTGAGCCATCAGCCGTTCGCGGACCTGTTCGATATCGCCGGCCATCTGGATATTGAAGCGCCGCGCCGCCCGGGAACCAAACCGGGTGCGATTTTCCGGCAATTGTTGCCACTGCCGGTCCAGCCACCCGGTCAGCGTTGCGGATTGGCGCTGCGGCGCCGGGTGTTCGTCCGGCGCGGCGACCCGCGCCGGCTGGACCAGCACCACAGCCGCGGCCAGCGTACCGTAGAACAGCAACATCGGCACGCCGGCGCCGTACGGATCGCGGGCGCGCTGCCGGTAGGCCAGGCCCATCAGCGCCACCCAGCAACCGCCGAGGAAAAACTGGGTCAGCAGACCGGAAGCCCGGTCGGTGCCGGAATACAACTGGGCCATTACCAGCAGCACGATCAGCGCGGCAGCGATCAGGTACGGCCAGCGGCGGTATTTGCGCCTGAGGTCCTTTGCGATCATCACCGCGAAATAGCCGTATACCGTTGTTGCCAATACCATCGGAGTGTCATTGGCGTTAAGCGAGCGCGGCAACCAGTCGGCCAGATCGGTCGGCTGCTGCAGCGCCGGTTGCAGCAGCCACTGCAGCGCGATAGCACCGGCTATCGCAACGCCCCAGTGGGCGGCTGCCCGTACGCGTTTTAACAGCAACAGCCAGATCAGAAAAATCGCGGAAACCGGAAACAGCACATACCAGTCGCTCAGGCGCGATAAATAGGCCATCGCCGGATCGGTGAGATAGCTATGCGCATTGATGGCAACCGATGCCGTCCATTGATCCATTGCCAGCGGCACCGCCCTGGCCGGCGTCACGATCAGCAGCACGATCAAAGCCCAGAACGCGACGACCAGGGAAATGCCCAGCATCGCAACAGACAGCACTTCAGGTTTGGACGGGTCCAGCAGCGAGCCGGTAAAGCGGCCGATAACCGGGTGGCGGTGCGACCAGCGGATCGCGCTGCCCAGCCAGCGGCCGGAATGGCCGGCGGCCCACTCGTATAGCACACGTACCAGCCACAGGCTGAGCCAGATTGCGGCGACCAATACCGCGACCACCACGGCCAGCCGGCCGGCATATTCCGCGGCCACTTCCAGCGATGCGCCGAACAGCACGCCGGGCAGCAAATAGGCCGGCGACCAGGTGATCGCAGCCACCGTATCGACACCGAGGAACAGCTTCGGCCGCATACCGAGCATACCGGCGGTGGCCGGCACGATGGGCCGCAACGGGCCGATGAAGCGGCCCAGCAGAATACTTTTGGTTCCGTGTTTGGCGATAAATTGGCGGCCTTTGTCCAGCGCATCGGGGAACTTCCGGAACGGCCAGATGGCGGCGAGCTGTTCACGGTACCGGTAACCCAGCCAGTAACTCAGACTGTCGCCCAAAAACGCGCCCAGCGAAGCCCACAGCCAGATGGCGTAGAAATCCAGGCTCTCCAGCCCGATCAGCGCACCGATGCCAAACAAGATAAATACGCCCGGAATCAGGATGCCGACCACCGCCAGCGATTCGATAAACGCCACCAGAAAAACCAGCAGCCCGGCCCAGGTCGGGTGCAGCTCAACCCAGCTCAGCAGGCCGTCAACGAAACCCGAGTTCACCGGCAGCCACCCAAATGGCGGAAAAACCGGGCGGAACCGTCATGCCGGGACGCCGAAGCGGTTATCATAAGGAGCAGTTCGAGCAAGGCATTAAAACCAAAGTGGTGCGTCAGCATCATTTTATCCGTCAAACACGAATAACGCCCATATTCCATGATTGCTGCAATCAAACGCCACTGGCCGCTGCTGCCGGTTCTGCTGCTGGCGACGCTGATCATCGTCAGAATCGGGCTGGTGCGTGCCGGCATCGGCGCTTATTCCGATTGCGCAGACTGCTACGATCGCGCGGTACTGAGTTCGGACGCCTGGCTACTGGCGACGGTTGCGATATTGCTGTTCCTCAGCGGCCGCCAACCGGGCGCCCGGCCCTGGCGGCTGTTTCAGCGTATCTGCCAGCTCGCGGCCGGCCTGATCCTGCTGCTGTATATCGCCGACCTGTTTGTGACCAAGCAGTTCGGGCTGCGCCTGTTCTTTCTGGATCTGAAAATATTCGGTCTGGAATTCAGCGCCGTTTGGGATCAGTACGCCGGTTTGATCGGCAATGCCTGGCTGGCCGGCCTGAGTATTGCGTCGCTGGCGGGCGCGCTGATCGGTCTGGTTTTTCTGCGGCGGAATGACGGGAAAATCACCCGCGGCCTGCTGGCCGGCACTGCGGTTGGCGGTCTGCTGCTGGGGCTGATGCCGTGGGAGCCGGAATACGTGAACCAGTGGACCTATACCAATTATCTTCAGGCCAATCACCTGAGTTCTGAATCGGTGGCTTACAGCGGGCCTGCCGCGGATCGCTGGCAACAGCAGATTGCAGCCAGCCGCACGCCCGACTGCGCGCCCGGGGACCACGAACGCCGCAATGTGGTGGTGCTGATTCTGGAGTCCTGGTCGATGATGCATAGCCGGCTGTTCAGCGGTATTCACGACTGGACGCCGGGCCTGGACCGAGTCGCTCAGCAGCATACCCGCTACGAGCAATTCCATGCCGGCGGCTTCAGCACCTCCGAAGGCCTGGTCTACCTGCTGGGCGGAGTGCAGCTATGGGCGCCGTTCAAGCATTTAATGGATGCGGCGGCCTACGATGAGGCCTGGCATATCGGCGACAGCCTGCCGCAGGTCTTCAAGCAGCACGGCTATACCACCGCGTTTCTGACCACCGGCCCGCTGGGCTTTTTAAACAAAGGCGATTGGCTGGCCAGCCTTGGCTTTGGCTATATCGAAGGCAATCAGCATCCGTTTTACGATTCATTTCCGAAAATCTCCTTCCATGCGGCCAGCGATGAAGCGCTTTATCAGCGCGCCGGCCAATGGATTGCCGAGAAGAAGTCCGCAGAACGGAGCGATCCGTATCTGCTGGTGCTGGAGACGGTATCCACCCATCAGCCCTATGTGGACCCGGTCAGCCGGGAGCGCTCGATGGAAAAGGCGTTCCGATATATGGATCAAACGGCGGCGGCCTTCTATGACCAGCTGCAGCGGAACGGGTTCTTCGAAAATGGCATTCTGCTGATTGTCAGCGATCATCGGGTGATGAGCCCGGTGATTGCCGCGGAACACCAGCGCTTCGGCCGCGAAGCGCGCTCTTTGGTGCCGATGATACTGGTCGACCCGCGGCGACCTGCCGGCGAGGTCGTGGGCCAGACACTGCATCAGGGCGACCTGAGGCCGTCTTTTTCCCGCTGGCTCGGCGCGGAGCATTGTTTTCTGGGTCTGGAATCGGATATTTTCAGCCGCACCGATCCTCGCGCCAATTGCGCGCTGCATGCCGTCGGCTCCGAGCGCGGCCGGGTGGATGTGAACTGCCCTGCCGGCCACGGCAGCGTAAAACTGGATGGCGACAGTACACGCTTTGTCGACCAGACAGACCTGAGTTCGCAACAACAGCAGGACATATTGATGCACATTGCCGAGCAGCGCCTGCTCGGCTTATCACGAAAGGCAAGCGACCATGACGCAAAATCACAATGACCGATTAGATCGAGGCCAAGCGGCGGAACGGCCGCTGGCCGGAAAAAGCCTGTTTATCACCGGCGGCTCGCGCGGTATCGGCAAGGCGATTGCGCTGCGTGCGGCCGAAGACGGCGCGAAGGTTGCCATTGCGGCCAAAACCGACAAGCCGCATCCGAAACTGCCCGGCACCATCTACACCGCGGCCGAGGAAATCGAAGCGGCCGGCGGTGAAGCGCTGCCGCTGAAGCTGGATGTGCGCGATGACCAGGCCATCGATGCGGCGGTGAAGGCTGCCGTCGACGCCTTTGGCGGGCTGGACATCCTGGTCAACAACGCGAGCGCGATTACCTTGAAAGGTACGCTGGAACTGCCGATGCGGCGCTTTGACCTGATGTTCGGGGTGAATGTACGCGCAACCTATGCCACGTCCAGGGCCTGTATTCCGCATCTGCTGGCCGCGGATAATCCACATATTCTGAACCTGGCTCCGCCGATTAATCTGAACCCGCGCTGGTTCAAGGATCATCTGGCCTACACCATGGCCAAATACGGCATGAGCCTGTGTGTGCTGGGCATGGCCGAGGAGTTCAAAGACCGTGGCCTCGCAGTCAATGCGCTATGGCCCCGAACCGTGATTGCAACTGCCGCCATCAATATGCTCGGCGGCATGGTGAAACCCGAAAATTGCCGAACCGAAGCGATCATGGCCGATGCCGCGCATGTGATTCTCAGCCGCGACAGCACTCACGCCACCGGGCAGTTTTTTATCGATGACGAGGTGCTGGCCTCGGCCGGGCTGAACAACTTCGATGCCTACGCCGTCGAGCCCGGCGCACCGCTGCTGAAAGACTTGTTTTTGGATGATTGAGTTCCTATCGGCTCGCTGATCGGTGGCCAGACACCAGTACATCGATGCGCTGACCGGTCTGCGCGGTTTTGCCGCGTTCTGGGTGTTCTGCCACCATGCCCGCGCACTGGCCGGATTTCCGGCTGTCGAACTGGACCTTGGTGGCTGGCAGGTCAACCTGGCCTTTTTCTTCAATATCGGCTGGGCCGGCGTGGATATCTTCTTTGTGCTGTCCGGTTTTCTGCTGAGCCCGCCGTTTGTTCAATGGCGGCTGTTTGACGGCCCGCAACCAAATCTCGGCCGGTACCTGAAGCGGCGGGTATTGCGGGTATTTCCGGCCTACTGGTTTGAACTGGCGGTGTTGCTGGCGGTCGGTGGCTGGTTCGGCATTCAGCGCAGCCTGTCCGGCGGTGAACTGCTGGCCCACGCTGCGATGTTCTTCAATATCGGGCCGGAGCCGGTGCGGCCGCTGGTCGGCCTGTGGTGGACGTTGCCGGTGGAGTTGTCGTTCTACCTGCTGTTGCCGCTGCTGGCAGTGGTCATGAGACCGCGTACCTGGCTGCTGTGGATCGGGCTGCTGCTGATCCTGAGCTATCTGTATCGGTATTGGGCCGCGATGCATTTTCTAGAGCGGCCGATTCCGGAAGTGGTGCTGGCGGTCGAGCAATTGCCGGGCAAGCTGCCGGAATTCCTGCTCGGCACGCTGGCCGCATACGGCGTTATCCGCTGGAAGGCTGTGCGGCCCGGCATTGCAGATGGGCTGGTAGTGGTCGGCGCAGTATTGTTCTGGGGCTATCTGTGGTCGATCGCGGCGTTCGGCGGCAACGACTACTGGCGTGGCCACGCCCTGCTCTATTGGGCGCCGTTCGCAAACGGCGCGGCCCTGGCATTGGTGATTGCCGGGCTGTACTGGGGCAGCCGCATCGGCCGCTGGCTGTTTGCGAACCGGGCCGTGCTGTTCGTCGGGCTGGTCAGCTACAGCTTCTACCTATGGCATTTCCCGCTGATCCGGAAAAGTACCCGTTTGATGGACGAGCACGGCTGGGAGGTCGGCTTCGGGATCAAATTTCTGCTGTTCCTTGCGCTGTCCCTGCTGGTCAGCGCGTTCAGCTATTATTGGATCGAGCGGCCGTTCGTGAAGCGCCGCCGGCCCCCGGTTCAGCCGGTCAGCACCTGAAACGCCTCGGCGGCCGCGCCGATGGTTTGCTGCAGATCGGCATCCTCATGCGCTTGCGAGACAAAGCCGGCCTCATAGGCCGATGGCGCCAGGTAGATTCCACGTTCCAGCATCAGATGGAAGAAGCGCTTGAAGGCGTCGATATCGCAGGCGGTTGCCTGTTGAAAATTGCTTACCGTCGGCTGGTCGGTAAAAAACAGTCCGAACATGCCGCCGACGGCAGTCACGGTCAGCGGCACGCCGGCCCGGTCGGCCGCCGCGCTGATGCCGGCGGTCAGAGCTGCGGTTTTCCGTTCCAGCGCCTCGTAGAAGCCCGGTTCGGTAATCAGTTCCAGATTGGCCAGCCCGGCGGCCATCGCGACCGGGTTGCCGGACAGCGTGCCGGCCTGGTAGACCGGACCGGACGGGGCGACCAGTTCCATGTACTCGTGCCGGCCGCCGAACGCGCCGACCGGCATGCCGCCGCCGATCACTTTGCCGTAAGTGCACAAGTCCGCCGTTACGCCGTAGACCGCCTGCGCGCCGCCCAGTGCGATGCGGAATCCGGTCATCACTTCATCGAAAATCAATAAGCTGCCATGCTGGTCGCACAACCGGCGCAAGCCCTGCAAGAAGCCGTCGGCCGGCGGAATGCAGTTCATATTGCCGGCCACCGGTTCGACGATGATAGCCGCCACCTGTTCGCCTTGCCCGGCCATCGCCCGCTCGACCGCGGCCAGATCGTTATATGGCAGGGTCAGGGTCAGGTCGGCCGTGGCTGCCGGCACGCCGGGCGAATTCGGAATGCCCAGGGTCAGCGCACCGCTGCCGGCCTTGACCAGGAACCCGTCCGCATGGCCGTGATAGCAGCCTTCGAATTTGATCAGCAGATCCCTGCCGGTGGAGGCACGCGCGACCCGAATCGCGCTCATGGTCGCTTCCGTGCCGGAATTCACCATGCGCACCATATCCATTTGCGGGATCAGCTCGCACAGCCGTTCGGCCATCGTGACTTCGTCCGGTGCCGGCGCGCCGAAGCTTAGGCCTTTGGCCGCCGCCCGCTGAACCGCGGCGACGATTTTCGGGTGCGAGTGACCGGCAATCATCGGCCCCCAGGACCCCACATAGTCGATGTACTGCCGGCCTTCGACATCGAACAGATATGGGCCTTTGGCCGCGGCGAAGAAAACCGGGTCGCCGCCGACGCCGTTAAATGCCCGGACCGGTGAATTAACCCCGCCCGGGATACGCGCCCGGGCACGGCTCAGTAGTTCGTCATTTCTCATGCAGTATTTGTCCGTTGTCGGTCTCGAAACGCGTCTCGAATAATGCGGCGAAAGCACGGCTGCGCCGGCGTTCTTCGCCCGGCGCGAAAACCCCGGAAATGACCGCCAGCATATCGGCGCCCGCGTCGATCACCACCGCGCCATTCTCCGGAGTGATGCCGCCGATTGCAACGATGGGACAGTCGAACCGCAGCTTCGCCCAGCCGATCAGCGACAGCGGGCAGACAGCGGCATCGGGCTTGGTCGCGGTCGGGAATACCGAACCGAACGCCAGGTAGTCTGCACCGTCGGCCAGCGCGTTTTCGGCCCGCTCCGGTCGGTTGTAGCAAGATGCGCCGATTGTCACGTGCGGACCGAGCGCGGCCCGCGCCGCCCGAATGTCACCGTCGTGCTCGCCGAGATGCAGGCCGTCGGCTTCGGCCGCGGCGGCCAGTTCCAGGCTGTCGTTGACAATCAGCGGCCGCCGGTAGGACCGGCAGAGCGTTTTCAGGCGTTTGACAAAAACTTCGGCCGACTTGGGATTTGCCGTTTTGTCCCGATATTGAATGGCGGCGGCACCTTCCCGCAGGACTGCGTCGATCCTTGCCAGGCTCGACCGGCCGCCCGACCGGTCGTTCACCTCGGGGGTGATTCCGTCCGGGGTGATGGCATACAATCCCCGCCAATTGAATGGGCTCATATACACGGACTCCTAAAGTATATGGACTCTTGGGCACATGGACCCCAAGTACATGGATCCGGGGCAAGAATGAATCAGAGTGCGGCCGGGCGCGCTAATTCCGGGGCCGCATTTTAACACGGAGCGAATGGCCTGCCGGCCAGTTCCGGGCAGGAGATAGAGTTTGAACGACAACGCGTATAAAACCTGGATGTGTATCGTCTGCGGATGGCTTTACAGTGAGGAAGCCGGCGCACCTGACGAAGGTATAGCGCCGGGAACCCGCTGGGAAGATGTGCCCGAATACTGGACCTGCCCGGACTGCGGCGCCGGCAAGGAAGACTTCGAAATGGTGGAAATCTAGGCGGACCGGCCGATGGGGAAAAACGGCGGTCTGACGCGTTCGAAAAACCGCGTTCTCGGCGGCGTATGCGCAGGTATCGCCGAACACTTCGGCTGGTCGGTAACCGGAACCCGGGCAGGCTATGTGCTGGTTTCCATTCTTTCCGCGGCTTTTCCCGGATTGATCGCCTACCTGGTGCTGTGGCTGGTATTGCCGCAGCGGCGATAAACGACAGGAGCGGCAGCGTCAGGCTCTTAGAATACCGCTGTATACCCGGCCGTTTTCCTGCAAGCGAAACCAGCGGCCTGCCGGGCCGGCAGAATCCGGAGTAAAGCGCTCCCGCCGCGGCAGCGTATTGGCAGCGGCGGACGGGCAGCCCAGCCAGAGCCCGCTGCGGTCCGTATGCCGAAACGCATGGTGGATATGTCCCCAGCCGACGGCCTTGATCTTGTCGGTACCGGTTACCAGCTCCCGCAACGCACGGCCGTCTTCCAGCCCGTACCGATCGATCCAACGGCTGCCGACCAGGATCGGCTGATGATGCAGAAACACAATCGCATGGTCTTCAGCCTGAGTGCTTATTCGTTCGTCCAGCGCTGTAATCTGGTCGGCGGAAAGACCTCCCGACGGCCGGTCCGGTATGGTCGAATCCAGCATATGGATATGCCAGCCGCGCTGCGCATGCGAGCCGAGCCGTTCGATGGCCATGTCGCCGAGCGCGGCCCGCATCGTCTGCGGGTCGTCATGGTTTCCGGGCAGGCAGAACACCGCCGCGCCGACATCGGCCAGAACACGCCGAATCAGCGCATAGGAAGCTGCGCTGGCGTCTTCCGACAAATCGCCGGTGGCAATCAGTACATCCGGTTGAAAACAGGCCAGCGCCCGAATCAGGCGCTCGGTATTGGCCAGCGCCGGCTGTCCGCGGTAACGCGCACCGGGGTCTGCGGCGATATGGAAATCGCTGATCTGAACCAATCGTAAATCCGGCATCCGGACATTGTACAAGGAGTTTCGCGCCCGCTTCTTTCGTCCGGTGGACGAAAACCGCAACCGCACGCCCTAACGACTTCCCAGTCTAGCTTCTTTCCTGACGGAAAACCGCCAGACTGTCCAGCCGGGGCTACGACGTACAACTAACGCACGACCCCTCTGGTGCCGCTCGCGCTGCTCGCTCACCCAACCGGGGTCCG
>JANQPM010000056.1 GCA_028289465.1 Lysobacterales bacterium
CCCGCCGGAGCGGGCGCCGTGAAGCATGGCTTCTTGCGCGTTGCGCAAACCGCCAGACTTCCCCTGGCTTGCTCTCCCGGTGGGGTGAGCGAGCAACGCGAGCGGCACCGAAGGGGTCGCGCTTTGATTGTACGCTGTCTTGCGGTTGCGGTTTTCGTCCACACGCGCTTAACGTCTTCGCCAGAAGGCTTCTTCACTATCGTGAAACCGCCCATCTGGCTTCGCCTACGCTACGAAAGAAGCGGGCGCAAGACACCTTATCAGTTTTCCGGTTATCGGTTTGCCAGCTGCCAATTTTCTGGGGCAAGTTTTCAGCGGGGTATGCAGATGACAGCCTATCGGCAAATATTGGTGGCCGTGGATTTGACCGAAGAATCCGTTCAAGTGCCGAATCAGGAACGCAACACGCAAGCGAAACCTTCAAACCAGTAAGGATTTCGCTGAAATCGGCCGTAGAAAGGGTCAGCTAAGACACGTCACTCTCTTGGGCGCAGGCAAAGACTTTGCGGAAACCGGAGCAGATGATCCTGCGAAACTTATCCTGTGGCCGCTTCATCGTGAATGAGTTCGACCAGACATGAGCGATAGAATTCTCGGGCTTCGGCGATGTGTTCGCGCATCGCGCTCTCAACCGCGTCGCCATCGTCTCCCGCAAGCAGCTCCAGGACCTTGCCGTGTTCTTTGACAATGTCGTTGCATCGCTCTACATGCATTCGTACAAGCTGCCGATACGGCTCCAGCGCTAGCAGAACTTGTTCAAGAATGACGACAACCACCTCGTTCCCACAGAGATTTCGAAGCAGTTGATGAAACTGGAGACCCATCTCCAGCATCAATATCGGGTCTTTGGTCGAGACCAGATTTTTGTGTCGTTCATACAGCGTGGTGAGGTCGTCAAGCATGATTTCACCACGCTGTACCCGGTCCCACACGTGCCACCCCACAAGTCCTTCGAGGCGTTCCCGCGTCGAAGTCAGATTCACCATCGAACGAACAGTCGGCTGAAACACGCGCATACTGCGGCCGCGTGATCGTTCGATCAGCCCGATGCCGATTAATCGTTGCACGGCTTCCCGCATCGGCGTTCGGCTGACGTGGAAACGCTTCGCGAGAGATTCCTCGGTGACCGACGAGCCGGGCGCCAACTCACCGTTAACAATCGCCAGCCAGATCTGTTGAAAGACCGACTCTGAGGTATTGCTGCCCACATTGTGGTTGTTGGGCGAGTAGAGATAGCGAATTGTCGACTGTCCATTCATATACGTGGGTCCTACTGCGTTACTGGCGGGCCGTCAATCAGGTGGGCTGCCCAAACGGAATCCTATGGTATTCAACAGTACAGGCATACGCAAATACCGGGCTCTCGCTGCCCGGTACCACTGTAAAGCCCAGCTAACCAAGCCCCTGAGCCTTTATCATACCCATTGACAGCACTTTTGTATACAAGCATACTTGTCCCGTAATCGACAGTTTTTGGTTTGAGACCAATCGGATCAGAGTGGCGCGGCGATCAACCCCGATACTCATGGATTCGAGCAATTCGGGCGGGATCAATATCGAGACGACCAATCGATCATTCCGGATCAGGCAGCAGCCATTTAGGTAATGCGAGTTGACAATACAGTGAGGACGGAAGAATGAATAGAGTCGAGAAACCAGGAGTCCATACAGTTCGGCATGCAACAGCAAAGCGACGACGTTGCCTGCTGTCTGTAGCGGCGATATTTATCCTTGTTTTTGCAGGCTTCCAGAACGTGCTGGCGCAGAGCGCGAACGCCGGTGGCAACGGCAACGCGGTCGTTTCCGGCGTGGTGACGGAGGCGCGATTTGGCCAGGCGCTTAGCGGCGCTTTGATCAGGGTGCAGGGCACCGAGCAGTCCACGTTTGCGGATGACAAAGGAAAGTACGAATTGACGCGGCTGCCTGCGGGGAATTACACGATAGAGGTGGAGTTCTTCGGATTCGAAACCCAGCAAGCGACGGTGTCGGTGGATGCCGGCGGAAGTGCTGTTCAGGATTTTAGTCTGTCGTCCCCTACAGCGGTACTCGACGAGATCACCGTGTATGGACAAACCTCGGCTATCTCGGCCGCTCTGGCAGAACAACGGGCGGCTGACAACGTATCGACCGTCATATCTGATAGTTTTTTGGGTAATAAGACGGGTTCAACGGTCGTCGAAGTTTTGAAGTCCGCGCCGGCAATTACGTTCTCTCGCGACAGACGTACCGGAGACGGTTCTGAAATTTCAGTTCGCGGCCTCGGCCCGGACTTCAATACCGTAAAAGTCAACGGGCTTCAGCTGAGTGGAACCGGAACTAGCCGCTCCCCGCAACTCGATGGGATTCTGGCGGACTCAATATCCAAAGTGACGATCCACAAAACCTTGCTACCGTCGCACGATAGCAATGGGACCGGCGGCCTCATCGAAATCGAAACAAAATCCCCGCTTGAGCGGCAGGATGGCTTCATGTCTTTTGGTATAGAAGGCAATAGATTCGGCGGTGATTTCGGTGACGGTTACAAAGCGGGGGCTGCGGTTTCACGGATATTCGGTGAAAACCGGAACTTCGGGTTGGGTGCGTCGCTGGAATACCAAGACCGAAGCACTCTAACCTACGAAATCGAACCGAGACGCCAGGCGCCGCGATATCTTCCGACGTTTGCTGACGGCACACTGATTGATGATGAGGATCAGATCGACCCGATCCGCCAATTTCCGTTTGAAGACTTTGACGGCGCCAGCGATCTCATACCCGAGAGTGTCATCTACTTTGACGAACAAATCGACATCGAAAACCTGGTAGCGACCTTGACCGCTGAATGGAACGTTTCCGACCGGACAAATCTGCGGTTTGACTATGTGCATACGGAAAAAGAAACGGTCTCATTCTCCAATGAGTTGACCGCTGAGCTAAGAGGCCGCTACCGAAGTCGGCCGGTTGCCGCATTGAACGGCGAAGAGCGATATACCTATGTTACCGACGAGTTTGAGTCCAACCTGAATGCGACCTTGTACGACGAAGATGAAACTGTCGATACTTTCGGTATTCGTGGTGAAACCGGGATCGGTGCGTGGGACCTCGAATTCGCGCTGGGTCATACCAAATCCAGAACGGATGCGCCACGAACTGAGTTTGAAGGGAGAAGCCCGAGAGACGGTCTGGTGGATGTGACAACGGCTTTCCTGCCGGGGGCGCTCAACGCCAATGGCGAAGTAGACCGGGGCTTTACATCTGGACCTGCTCCGGCCTTATTGTTGACTCCAGAGGGCACGGATGCATTCTTCGATCCTTCGCTGTACGAAATAGACGAATTCTTCGACATCCTCGTCGATAACGACAGCAATCGAACAACGGGCGATTTATCCGCCCGGCGCGAGTTTAACGGAGACCGCGTCAGGTACGTCGAATTTGGCGGCCGATACCAAGATTACGACTTTCGCAGCTTTTTCAGGGGAGGCAGCGATACGGATGCTTATGAGGGTGCACGAGGGGTACGGTTAACGGATGTTGCTGTTCCTATCGACCGATCGAATTTCGGCGCAATCGGTTTTGGGTCACTGGATGTTCCGGCTTTCACGCCCGCAACGGTCAGAGACTTCAGTACCCGGGTGGATGACCTTCTCGATCAGGGTCTCTTGGAATTAGGGAGTGAATTCTTGGGTTTCGGCAACTCAACGACCGCAGAAGAAGATTTGTCGCTTTATTTCCAGAGCGAGCTGAATTTCGGAAAACTGCAGATCATCGGGGGTGCCCGCTACAATGCTGTGGATGTCGATGCAACGGTTCGCCAGATTCCTAACAATTACAGGGACGAGAATGGCGATCGTCTGAACTTTAGGCCAGGCGTGCTCCCGGAGCCTGGGATAGTGAACATCAACTCGGATACCAGTAACGTTCTGCCGAGGTTTTTGGCCAACTATCGATTTTCCGAAAACCTGATACTGAGGGGTGGCTACTACGCGTCGCTGACCCGTCCGCAGCTTCGGGATTTGGCGGACGCCGTGCGAATTGACGTTGATCTTCGACCGAATCGTCGAGAAATTAGAGCCAGGAAAAGCAATCCGGCTCTAAAACCCTCAAAAACGAACAACTTCGATATAACCTTGGAGCGCTATACGGAAAATCTGGGTATATTCAAAGTAGGGCTCTTTTATAAGAGAGTTAAAGATCACATTCAAAATAGTACATCAACAAGGACTGAGAGCCGGGAACAAGTTGTGCCCCTGCTGCCTGATCATCCGTTGTACAATGTATTGACCGATCCGATAAATAGCGACCTGCGATTCGAACTGCAAACGGTCGAAAACGGTGATTCCGGTACCATTAAAGGTATCGAGCTGGAATACTTGACTCGTTTTGACCGCCTGCCGGGAGTCTTTGGCGGTCTGGGTCTGCTGGCAAACATTACCTTGTCCGACAGCGAGCTCGACAGGGAGCTTGTTTACGAAACCCAGGACGGTGAGGACGCTGTACGCCGGATCACGAACCCATTTAGCGGTGACCCGGAACAGTCCGGCGCGTTGGGCTTAACGTACAACAGAGGCCGGATAGATTCCTCGCTGATCTTCACACAGCAAGACCGGCATATCAGGTTCGCCCGCGCGCATGGGCTTCATGATACAAACGAAGCGATTGACTCACTCGACTTCAAGCTGTCGTATTTAGGGTTTTGGGGCGACGCGGAGTATACGATATTTTTTGAGGCAAATGACCTGTTGAAGGGATCGGATGACCCTGGGACGGAACGGCTCACCGGCGGTATCGGTTCGGTTCCCGCAGCCTTAGCACGATCACGCTACTATGGCGGTCGTAATTTTGTTCTCGGTATGAAGGCTGTGTTCTAGAACCGGGCTGAGCAGCTCCGGCTCATTCACAACCTTCCGAGTTCGAGTGTCCGCGGGGTTCCGCCGTAACGGCGGAACCCCTTCCTCGGCGGACGCTTCATTCCACAGGATAAATTGAATTCCACAGGACAAATTGAAGATGCATTCCAAAACAATAACCATCTGCTGGCTTCTTATCATGCTCGTTTCGTTGCACGGCTGCGCGTCAAACAGCGCGGGTACGGCGGCCACAGGTACGGCAGAAGGTCAGAATAGCGAACCGCAAAACTATGCCGAACTCGCGCCGTTCACGGCCACGGAGTGGGACGAGCAGGGAACGACCCGCGTTCGCGTCAACAACAAGTGGTACCGCGCGGTCGCCATCGACGGGGTCGATGTCGACGATATCATGGCCTTTGCGGTGAAAAACTGGGGGGTGGAGCGCGCCAGGAAGCGGTTCACCGAAGATCTGGTCGAGGTGCTGGCGCGCATGGGTCATACAACGGGAGAAACGGTCGCCCTCGCTCTTGTCGATCCCAAAACCAGGGAAGCTGTGAATTTTCCGGCCGTTGCCATGACCGAGCCGAATCGAAGTGCCGCACGGGCGTTCTTAAGACGCGCGACCACCAAGAGTAAGGACGACGTACTGACTGCCGAGGAAGCGCTGGCCGACCTCGATGTCTTTGAGGGTTATCTCGAAGAGCGCTTCGCCTACCTCACTGCGAACGACGCCGATTATAAGAGTGCGTTGAACGCGATGCGGGCAGAGGTTAGCGGTCCGGTTACGGTTCGCGAACTGAACAACAAGGTTGCCAGGATGATCGCGCTGTTTATCGACGGCCACGCGAGTCCGCGTCTAAGCGTGAACCCAGGCAACTACCTGCCGTTTGTCCTTCGTATGGCGGGCGATCGCTACGTTGCGGTTCGCGCCGGCGGCGAGTCGCTGGTAGACGCGGATTTTCCGTATGTCACCCGCATTGAAGGCCGCACGATCGACGAGTGGCAATCGAGCCTCTCGGACTACATCATCGACGGGTCATCGCAGTACAACCGACGACGCACCACGAGCTTTCTTGCGAGGATTGACGGGGTCCGGCGACTGCTCGGCCTGGAAGTAACCAGCCAGGTCGAAATCGAACTCGCCTCGCCGGACGGACAGCGTTCGAAGACCATCGCACTGGACACGGTGCCGGATCGCGTCCGGAGTCCGCTGCCGCAGCGCGTCGAGAACGGTGTGTTGCCCGGCAACGTCGGCTACCTGCGCATCAAGTCGTTTTCCCATGGCGCCAAGGTTCCGGAACTGGTGCACGAGTGGATGCCGAAGTTTCGAAACACCCGCGGACTGATCATTGACGTTCGCGGCAACGGCGGCGGCAGCCGTATCGGGCTTGTGGAGCTGTTCCCCTATTTCCTGAAAGCAGGCGAGGCTCATATCGGCAACGTGGCCAAGTACCGTTTGTATCACATGTTCGACGACGACCACCTGGGCGGCAGCCGGTTCTCGTACCGGGCGTCGGCCGATCGCTGGACGACGGCGGAGAAAGAGACCATCGCTGCCTTTCGGGCGGGTTTTCAGCCAGAAATCGACGCACCTGAAGGGAAGTTCAGCGATTGGCACTACCTTGTGCTGTCAAAGGACAATGGCGATCCGCAATACTTCTACGATAAGCCTGTCGTGATTCTGGCGGACGAAAACTGTTTCAGCGCGACCGATATCTTCGTCGGTGCCTTCAAGGGCTGGCGAAACGTCACAATTATGGGCCAGCCGACCGGCGGCGGAAGCGCCCGGTCGGTCGGGCTGCCGCTTCCGAATTCCGACATCGATGTCGTATTGGCATCGATGATGTCGTTTCAACCCAGCGGTCTGCTCTACGACGGCCGCGGAATTTTGCCGGATGTTTATGTGGTTCCCGAGCCCGGAGTTTTCCTGACATCGGGCAATGACAACGTGCTGTCGGCAGCGTTGCGACATCTGGGCACGCAGGACGGGCGCTAGTGGATTGCCCGACCGGAGCGATCGCCAGACTTTGGATCTTGCTGGTCGTCCTGGTCGGTACAGCCGCGCATGCCGGGACCGACGCCTCCTACGAGGACGTTATGTCCTGGCGCAACGTCGGTCCGAATCTCGGTGGCCGCTCAATTGCCGTTGCCGGCAGCACGGCGCGCCCCAACGAGTATTACTTCGGTGCTACGGGTGGCGGCTTATGGAAGACCACGAGCGGCGGAACCACCTGGTTTCCAGTGACCGACGGCCAGATCGACTCGGCATCGGTCGGCGCCATCGGCCTTTGTCAGAAGAATCCGGATATCGTCTACATTGGCACCGGCGAAGTCCAACTGCGGGGTACCGCAAGCCAGGGTGACGGCGTCTATCGCAGCGTGGACGGCGGCAAAACCTGGAAATATCTGGGGCTGGCGTCCTCGAGCGGTCAACAAACGATCTCGCGTCTTCGCGTCCATCCTGAGGATTGTTCGACCGTATATGCTGCCATACTGGGGGATCCCTGGGGGCCGAATGCCGAACGCGGCGTCTACAAGTCGGTCGATGGCGGAGACACCTGGCAGCAGGTGTTGTTCAGGGATCGGAAGACCGGCGCGGCCGATTTGTGGATCGACGAAAACAACCCGTCGGTCGTGTATGCCTCGCTCTGGCAGGTGCGGCGGCGGCCCTGGGAGGCCAACAGCGGCGGACCCGGAAGCGGCCTGTTCAAGTCCGAAGACGGCGGTGACTCCTGGGTCGAAATTACCGACAGGCTCGGACTTGCGCCCGGACGGGTCGGCAAGATCGGGGTCAGCGTTTCCCGTGCCGACAGCGACCGTGTGTATGTCATCGTCGAACACGAGAACGGCGGGCTGTTTCGCTCCGACGACGGCGGCGTCAACTGGGAACACGTCAATGACAATCGCGCACTGATCGATCGCGCGGAGTACTACATTCGGACCTATGCGGACCCGGTGGACGCGGACCGCGTCTATGTTCTCGTCGGCAGCGGGTTCTACCGTTCCGACAATGGCGGCGAGACCTTCAAGGCGATACGGACGCTCCACGTAGACAATCACGATGTCTGGATCGACCCCACCGACAATCGCCGCATGATCGAATCCAATGACGGCGGCGCATCGGTGTCGGTTGACGGCGGTAGGAACTGGACGTCATTGTTCTATCCGACCGCGCAGATCTATCACGTGACCGCGACGAAGCATTTTCCGTTTCATCTGTGCGGCGCGCAGCAGGACTGGCAGTCGAAATGCGTGCCGAGTGACGGCGACGGCAGTTACTGGTATTTGGCCGGCGCCGGTGAACAGGGCTACATCGCGATCGACCCCAAGGATCCGAACGTGCAGTACGGCGGCGCCCAGCGTAGCTGGTTTCGCCGTTACAACAGCCATTCGGGCCAGCGCAAGGCCATCGACGTCTGGCCGGTCAGTCAGCAGGGTTTGCCGCCGAACGCGGTCCGGGAACGGTTTCAATGGACCTTTCCCATCGTCGTGCCGCCGACGGAGCCTGACGCCCTGTACGTCGCATCGCAGCACGTCTGGCGTAGCGATTCCGGTGGCGAGAGTTGGACCCGGGTCAGCCCCGATCTGACCTATGCGGACCCGGCGCAGCTTGAAGGCGAGAAAAGCGTCATTCCGAACCAGAACAGTCAGGATTACTACGCCACCGTATTCTCCCTGGCCGCTTCGCACTTTGAGAAAGGCACCCTCTGGGCCGGCTCCGATGACGGACTGGTGCATCTGACCAGGGACGGCGGAAAAAACTGGGTCAACGTGACGCCGGCCGGACTGCGCAAAGACAGCCGCGTCAGCATGATCGAAGCGTCGCCCCATGATCCCGGCAAGGCGTTCCTGGCCGTCGAACGCTACAAGATGCAGGATATCGGCACCTACGTCTACCGAACGAAAGACTACGGTGCGTCGTGGGAGCTGATCGTCGACGGCATCAAGCCCGGGCATTACTCGCGCTCGATTCGGGAAGACACCAAGCGAGAGGGATTGCTGTTTCTTGGCACCGAGCATGCCCCGTACGTATCTTTCGACGACGGCGACCGGTGGGTTTCGCTGCGGTTGAATCTGCCGGACCTGCAGATCAGCGACATGGTGGTCAGCGGCGATTCGCTGGCGGCCGCTACATACGGTCGGGGAATCTGGGTTCTTGACGATCTCAGTGTGTTGCGACACTGGCCTGACGCCGCCGGCAACGATGTCGTCACGGTGTTCCCGCCCAGAGATAGTTTCCGGTCTTTGTCGCGGCCAACGCAGAACTACGCAAGGGCCAGACTGCCGTGGCTGAATGCCGTTACGCTCTACTATCAGCTCGAAGACGATGTTGACCGGGTCGATATTTCTATCTTTGATTCGAATGATCGACTGGTTCGGTCATTCAGCAGCGCTTCGGTAGCCAAAGAATGGCAAATCGACAATGTGGGCCGGCCCATTAACGGCCCGGGGTGGTCGTCACGGCCCGACACCATTGAGACAAAGCGTGGGCTGCATTCGTTTCGCTGGGATATGCGCTACCCGCCGGTAGAGGAGTTTGCAGGCATGCGGCTTCGCGGCGGCAGCACGAACGGACCCTATGTGCCTCCCGGCCGCTACAAAGCCCGGGTTGTCGTCGGCTCGGTCTCCGAAACACAGCAGTTCGAGATCCTGCCCGACCCGCGGGTTGCAGGTGTCTCCGAGGATGATTACCAGGCGCAGACGGATCTGGCAATGAAGGTTCATCGGCGACTGGCCGATGCGATTCAGGCGGTCGTGAGCATTCGTCAGGATCGGACAAAACTGATCGAACAGATCGACGCCGCTAACGACATTGATGCGCCGCGTTTACGAGCCAGGCTTGCCGAGCTCAACGACATTCTTCTCAAGATTTACGACGAAAGAAACCGGTCGCCCAGCGGGGCGTTACAGTTCGGGGTCAAGCTGGTCAACCAGCTTGCCATTCTTCACCGCCGCACCATCTGGAGTGCGGACGGGCGCCCGACTGCGCAGGCATTCGAGGCCTATGAATTTCTGAGCGACGAACTCGAACAGCGCCTGCGTGAATACGCGAATTGGAAAGATGCGCCGGTTGCCGATCAAGTGGACGAAGACCTGGCTTACGGGCTGATCGCTCGGACGCCGGTTTTCGATAAAGAGAAATCCAACAAGATACTGACTCGAGCTCAGGCGGCGGCTGATCTCGAGCAGTTGGCAGGGCACATTGCGACGCAACATTCGTACGTTACGTCGACAGACTTCGACTACAAAGCTGCGATACAACACCTCCGTGCCGGACTGCCGGACGAGGTGCCTGTTGCGGTGCTGGCCATGCAGATTCAGAAGCTCGTACAATATTTGGGCGACAACCACGCGCGGCTCTATGGCTGGCAGGACTATCTTCCGCAACGATTCCTGCCGTTTGCGCTGGGCTTCAAAGGCGATCGCGTGTTTGCCTACCACCGGGATCGGTCGGGCCTGTTTGACGAACGTTATCCATTCGTTCGAAGCATCGACGGCGTGTCGATCGATCAATGGCTGAGGCGTGCCGGTGATATTACCAGCGGTCCCGGTGGCTCGGTTTCGCAGCGCTGGCAGCGTTCACTGGATTTACTGGAATTCGTCGACTTTATGCGGAGCGAATTAAATCTGCCGTCGTCGCCCGAGGTTGCGCTGATATTGGAGTCGCAAGACGGCCGGTCGGTGACTGAACGCACCGTGCCGGTAGAAGACCAGCGCATTTCGGCCGGCAAGCCGTTCGGGGTACCCGAAGACAGTCGCTTGCTGGCCGGCAATATCGGGTACCTGCGTATCTATTCGCAACAAGATGACGAGCTGCTGGCGAGTATTCCGGGTTGGATGAAGGACTTTAAAGAGACAGAGGCCCTGATCATTGATGCGCGGCAGTGCGGCGGCGGTCTGCGGAGTAATTTGCAGGCGCTGTTTCCCTACTTCATGTCGCCGGATGACCAACCTTATATCGCAAATGTTGCGAAGCTTCGGATACCCGGCGATGCGGAAGATTTTGATCCCAGAGGCAAGCTCAATGTCGGCGGCAAGGGCCTCAAGTACCGATTCGATGACGACGTTTCGAAAGCCGAATCAGCATCGCTTGAACGATTTCTCGAAACGTTCGAGCCGCATTGGCAGCCGCCGGAAGATCAATTCACCGACTGGTACTTCATGGCAATGTCTCATGGCGATACGCCCTACTACTACGATCGGCCGGTATTTTTGATCATGGACTGGGGTGTCGGCAGTGCCGGTGACATCTTCGTGTCAACTTTCAAGAGCTGGCGAAATGTCACGCTCGTCGGCATGCCCAGCAATGGCCGGAGCGGCCACAGCCGGAGTTTTCTTCTCGACAACAGCGGTTTGCCGGTCCGGCTGTCGACCATGGCTTCTTTTCAAAAGACCGGCGAAAAATACGATAACGTCGGGATTCAACCGGATATATTTCTCGAGCCGGAAATCTCGGACTGGATGGCGTCGACCGATACCATTCTCGATTCGGTGATCGCCATGGCCAAATCGGCCATTGAGCGGCGATGAGGTTTTTTGCAGCGGCGATCGTTGGTCTCTTACTGGCGGCGGTACTGACGCCCCGCGAAAACGAAGGATCGTCCGATTTTCCGCGCAAACCGGTGACCTTGATCGTTGCCTATTCGCCCGGCGGGGCGGTCGACACCATCGGGCGTGCCGTTGCTACCCACTTGGAGACCTATCTCGGACAACGTATCGTTGTCCGCAACAAGCCGGGGGCCGGCGGCGAAATAGGCTACCGAAGCCTGTCGGCCGCAAATCCCGATGGCTATACGCTGGGGATGATCACAGCACCGCCCATTCTGATGCTCGACATGCTTCGGCAGTCGAAGCACGGAGAAATCGCGAGCTTTGACGTGCTGGCCAGTGTCCAGAAGGACCCGGTTGTGATCGCGGTGGGCGCGGACAGCCCACACGGCTCGTTGCGTGATTTGCTGCAGGCCGCCCGCGATGAATCGTCAAAACTAATAAACGTTGCCGGTGATGGGCCGCTTTCGAACAATCAGCTGCAGCTGGCGGTTGCCGAGAAAGAGCTGGACGTCAATTTCAACTTTGTTCCATTCAACGGGTCCGGGCCGTCGATCGCAGCGCTGCTGGGCGGGCAGGTCGAGGCGGCCGTACCGTCTGCGAGTTCCGTGACCAACTACGTGAAGCGCGGCGATGTACGCGCCCTGGCGGTGTTCGCCGATGAGCGATACGAGTTTTTGCCGGACATTCCAACCGTGGTGGAGGCGACAGGCGTTGACGTCCCGGGCATCGGCGCGGCTGTGCGAGGTATCGTCTTACCCCGGGATGTCCCGATCGCCAACAAGCAGTTGCTGGCCGACGCCATTGAGAACCTGATGGCGGATGAGGAGTTCAAGATCTACGTCAGGCGGGCCGGTATTCCGCTGCACTATATGGGTGCCGAGGAATTCGACGCGTATCTTCTGGATCTGGAAAGACAGTTGACGGCATACATGCCGCTGCTTTCCGGAGCGCAGGATAACGGAGCCCCCCGATGAGACCCCACGATCGATCTCTGTTGTTCGCAGTAGTCCTTCTGGTTCTGGCCGTGCTCTGCCTGAGCGTTGCGTTTACTTATCCCTACGATTCATCCGGATTTCCTCGCGGTGTGTCGGTTGTGTTCCTGATCTTTGCCATCGTACACCTCGTCACCTCTATGAAAGACTGGAAAGGACAGGAAAATCTGGACGAAGCGTCGAATGATGGCAATGGGTCCGCTTCCGGTAGCGGCGCTGGGCGGGCATGGGTCGCGGCGCTGGGCGTCTTTCTGAGTGCACCGTTTTATATACTGCTCGCCCGGCTGTTCGATTTTGAAATTGCGACGTTCGTTTACCTGGTGGCGGGAATGTACCTGCTGAAAATGCGCCGTCCGTTTGTCGTCGTTCTGGTTGCGATCGGAACGCTTCTCGTTGTGAAGGGCCTGTTCTTCTACCTGCTCGATGTGTCTCGCGCTCCAACGTTGGTCTTCGGGGGCTGATCGGTATGGAGCGGTACGATGTTTGAGGACAGTCTCCTAGGTCTGGCGACATTGCTGGATCCGGCAATGATTGCGGCGATCGCGGTCGGTGTCACCTGTGGAATTCTGATCGGCATACTGCCGGGGCTGACCAGCACGCTTGGCGTCGCTTTGGTCATTCCGATTACGTTTTCGATGCCGCCGCAGGTCGGACTGGCGATGCTCGGCGGCATCTACGTCGCCTCGACTTACAGCGGTGCGATAACGGCGGTACTGCTGAACATACCGGGTACACCGGCTGCCGTCGCGACACTGCTGGACGGCTACCCGATGGGCCGCAATGGAGAGCCGACTCGGGCACTGGCGCTGTCAACCTTCGGTTCCGCCGTTGGTGGAATGATCAGCGTGATTGCACTGCTTCTTTTAGGGCCTGCGCTCGCGAAGGTTTCGCTGCTGTTCGGACCCCCGGAGTACTTTCTGCTCGCCGTGTTCGGGATAACGGTTATCGCCTCGCTGTCGGCCGGTGCCATGATCAAAGGCCTGATCGCGGGATGCATCGGCTTGTTGATGAGTACCGTCGGCTATCACCCGCTAACCGGCACGATGCGGTTCACCTTTGGTTTGCCGGCGCTGTATGACGGAATTCCGCTGGTTGCGGCGCTTATCGGCTTGTATTCGGTCCCCGAAGTCGTCGACATGATAGTGCGTGGTGACAAAAAGAAGTCGGTGCAAAACGAACGTGACCGGAAAAGCCCTTACCGTTACCTCGGCCAGGTCATCAAGCAGACAGGAAACCTGATTCGCTCAAGCTTTATCGGCCTGATAGTGGGAATCATCCCGGGTGTCGGCGCAAGCGTCGGCGGTTTTGTTGCCTATGATGCGGCCAAGCGGGCGTCCAAGCGCCCCGAACGCTTCGGCAAAGGGTCGGCTGAAGGTGTCCTTGCGTGTGAAACTGGCAATAATGCGGTAACCGGGGGGACGCTGGTACCGCTGCTGACGTTGGGAATTCCGGGTAATCCCGTTACAGCAGTCATGCTCGGCGGATTGATGATTCATGGTCTTCAGCCGGGCGCAGAGCTGTTTACCGCGAATGCAGATATCGCGTTCGGTTTTATATTCAGCCTGTTTCTTTCAAACCTCCTGCTCATTCCCATAGGTCTGGTATTTGCGAAATACTGCGCACAAATTGTTCGTGTCCCTCGTGCGATTCTGGCGCCGATCATCCTGCTGCTGTCGATCGTAGGAACCTACTCAATTCGCAGCTCCTTCGAAGACGTCCTGATCATGTTCTCGATCGGGGCCATCGGTTTCCTGTGTCAACGATTTTCCATTCCCAGGGCGCCGCTGGTACTCGGCCTGGTGCTAGGCACTCTGGCTGAAAGCGAGCTGGAGCGCTCGCTGGCCCTTGTATCGGGGGATATAGGCGTTTTTGTTTTGCAGCTCGTAACCAGACCGATCTCGCTGGGGATACTCCTGCTCTCGATCTATGCCGTGTACCAGGGAGTGGTGCAACACAGAAGACAATCCAGGCTGCTGGACCAATAGGAATGACAATGCGTATGAAGAACATGGACGAAATCAGCACACAGTTTATTGAAAACTTCTGTCCGATCCGGCCGGTCGGACAGAGCGACTACCACCACTTTTTCGGCTACTACAACAAAAGTACCTGGAGTCGCGACCAACAGTTGTTTCTGACCAATCGTGTGACGATGATGACAGGCGATCTGACGGGCACGCAAGAAGCCTCGGTGGGCTATTTCGACCTTCGCAAGAACGATGAATTTACCGAAATTGGCCGCACGACGGCTTGGAACTGGCAAATGGGCTGTCAGCTACAATGGGTAGAGTCTGACGCTGGCACTCGCGCCATCTACAATCGCCGTGCGCAAACACCAGACGGTTTGTGCCCCGAGTTTCGCTCAGTGATTTACGATATTGACAGACAGACCGCTCGCGAACTTCCGTTTCCCGTCTATGTTGTTGCGCCCAGCGGAGAATACGCCCTCTGTGTCAATTATTCGCGACTACAGTATACGCACCCGGCGATCGGCTACAGTGCCAGTCGCGGCGAACCACAACTTGAAAACGCACCAGCCAGCGACGGCATCTACTATATGGATCTGGAGACCGGCGATACGGCCCTGATCGTTTCTTTGCACCGGCTGCTCGAGTTTCAGCCAGTCAAGTCGATGGAAAAGGCCATTCACTGGGTTACGCACCTGGAGGTGGCGCCGAACTCCGAGCGGTTCTTGTTTATCCACAGGTGGACGGAAAGAGTCGAAGACGAGACCTGCTTTTTGCATCGGCTTTTTACGGTCGCAGCCGACGGTACCGACTTGCAGTTACTCGAGTGTACGGACCACCCGCTTCCGCAATTGGAAGAGAGCTTTGATCCAGCGCTGGTAGGCACGTTCGACTACGAGAAGTCGGAATATCAGATTTCCCACCCGGCCTGGAAAGACGACGATTCAATTATTGTCTGGGGACCGCACAACGCCAGTATTCACTACCACTTGTACGATCTGGAAACCGGTGATGTAGATGCAATCGGCCCCGGCATTCTCACAGAAAACGGGCATATGACCTACTCAAGAGACGGTCGTTGGATTTTGACCGACACCTACCCCGACAGTTTGTCGCAGGAGCGAGACCTGATACTCTACAATGTAGCGTCAAACCAGATGTTCGTGCTGGGACGGTTCTACACGCAGGCCAATCTGGGCAAGCACAACCGCTGCGATCTACACCCTCGATGGAGCCCGGACAATACGATGGTGTCAATCGACTCGACGCATCAGGACACCAGGCAGCAGTATATCGTCGATGTGTCGGGGATCGTCGGGTAGACCGAGCACCTGGTGTGCTGTCGCTCCCGTTTATTAGACCGCATTGGTTTATAGGGGGGTTCCAGAGCTGTCCGTTTGGCCTCCCGGGACGATTAAACGCCGCTGATACACCAGCAGCTGGCAGTGTTGCGTGGAACTCTTGGTCAACTGACGGCGAGTTCCACCGCCATCAGTTCAGTTAAGCAGGTGCGATAAAAATCACGCGCTGCGGCAATGTGTTTTCGCATTGCACTTTCGACAGCATCGCCGTCGTCTGCGGCAAGAAGTTCTAAGAATCTACTGTGCTCAGCGATGATGTCGTCACAACGCTCCGTATGCATTTTTACAAGGCGTCGATACGGTTCGAGGGCAAGCAGTACCTGCTCAAGCATTACGACGACAACTTCATTGCCGCACAATTTGCGCAGTAACTGATGGAATTGTAATCCCAATTCAAGCATCAAAATGGGATCTTTCGTCAATGCCAGCCTTTTATGGCGTTTGTGCAATGCGATTAGCTCGTCCAGAGACACTTCGCCCCTTCTTATTCGGTCCCACACATGCCAGCCAACCAGTCCTTCAAGGCGTTCCCTTGTCAGGGTCAGCTTTTCCATGACTTCTATGCTTGGTTCGGATACGTACATTGCTCGCCCTCTCGAACGGCGTATCAGTCCGGCGCCAATCAGCCGTTGCACGGCTTCGCGCAGCGGCGTTCGACTGACTTTAAATCGCCTGGCAAGTGATTCTTCGGTCACCGAGGACCCGGGCATTAAGTCGCCATCCACAATCGCGGACCAGATTTGCTGAAAGACCGACTCTGACGTATTGCTCCCGAGGCTGTGATTGTCCGAAGAATACAAATATCGAATGATTGAGTCCCTGTGCATCGACATCGGTATCCACCCCTAGATTGAATTCCGCAAAAGTATGCTCGTATACAATAACTTATCAATATCGCACTTCCCGAGGTGTTAATCAAGAGTGTGAAGCGTTAGTCAACTATGCATCAACGAGCTGTGAAGCCGGCGTGATTTGACAGAGGTCATACCGTTGGGCCGCAGAATCAGCTATTAATTAAGTACTGACTCGTTTTACCCGTTTTCCAGTTGTCGGTTTCAAATGATTGGTTTTTTTGAGGGAATTTTAGCCGGAGTACGCAGATGACAGCCTATCGGCAAATATTGGTGGCCGTGGATTTGACCGAGGAATCCGCTCAGGTGCTGGATCAAGCACGCAAGATTTGCTGTGCCGACGGCAAGCTAAGCCTGCTGCATGTCGTTCAGCCTGTGGCCGGCCCCTATCTGACCGCTTTTCCAGGCACCCAGGTCACCGGCAATGAAACTGCGCTGACGGAAAAGTTCAGGGAAACCGCCGAACACAAGCTGCGGGAGCTCGCGGTGCGCGTTGGACTGGACCCGGAGGATACAATGGTGCTGACCGGTTCGCCCGGTGCGGAGATTCGCCGCTATGCCGAGCAGCACGGGCACGATGTGATCGTCATCGGAACGCACGGTCAGCACGGCCTGGGTCTGTTGTTGGGCTCCACGGCCAATGCGGTATTGCATGGCGCCGCTTGCGACGTTTTGGCGGTGCGTATTAATACCGAGCAGTAAGTTTTTCGATCTCCGTCGATGAAGGAGCCTTCTGGTAGCCGCTAAGCCTGTGTGTAGGCGTGCCTTTAGGCGCGAATGTCGAAGGTTGCGGGTAACGATGGAACCCGATTAACGATAGATCCGGATCGCGCCTAAAGGCGCTCCTACAGGCATTGGGGTTCTCAAAGAGCGGTCTAACCCGGAAACCTGGCTTCCCTGACGCCTGCTTCAGCACTTGCGTCCAGCCCCCTGACTAACGGCACTCGCTCCGGCGGGTCGCCTGCTGTTCCCTGGATATACAGACTTTGGCTGCCTGCCGAAACCGGGTGTCCAAGGAGCTGCGGGCGATCCCCGGAGCGGACGCGAGACTCCTTGACTATAAGTGGTTACCGATGCGCTTGCTTACCGCCGGAAAGCCCATACCTGTTAGTGATGTGCGCCGGTTTTCCGATATAAGGAAGAAAACGATTGAGCTGGAATATAGTGTGGCAAATCCTCGCCGGACTGGTGGTCGCCGTCGGTATCGCCGGGACGGTATTACCGGCTCTGCCGGGCTCGCTGATCGTGCTCGGTGGTCTGATATTGGCCGCCTGGGCTGAAGGCTTCGAGTACGTTTCCACCGGCACCATTACGCTATTGGCAATATTAACCGTGCTGACCTATATCGTCGATTTTGCCGCGTCCGCGCTGGGCGCAAAGAAGCTTGGCGCAAGACCGCAGGCAATCTGGGGTGCGGCCATCGGAGCGGTGGTGGGTATTTTCTTCGGCCTGCCCGGATTTTTGCTGGGTCCTTTCGCTGGCGCGATGCTGGTGCAGTACCTGCATGACCGCGATTTAATGCAGGCCGGCAAAGTCGGCATCGGCGCGTGGCTGGGCATGGCGGTCGGCACCGCTCTGAAACTGGCTCTGGTGTTTCTGATGATCGGCGTTTATCTGGTGCAGCGTTTTGTCTGATGCACGGAAGTGTTGTCGCCTGTGGCGCGACAGACCGATCATGCTGTTCAGTCCGTCGGATACAGACCCGATCGCCGACTATCAACGCGACGAGGTAAAACAATGGCCGCCGGACTGGGCGTCAACGGCGCTTCTGCGATGAGACGGCTGCGGCCTGACCCGGGCGCCGGTATCATCGGACAAGCGTCCTTGAACAGGGCTAGTGCCCGTTCGCGCCCTGAACCTGAAACACACCCTCGGCGTCCTTTTCCATTTCGTAGAAGAACCAGCGTTTGATTCCTCTGGGTTTTTCGTTGCGAAAAGCGATGACCGCCCGCTCACCGTCGGTACGCAGGTTGATCGCACCGTAAACGCCGACATTGCGCTTGAAAATGTCGTCCAGCAGTTCCTCGCGTTCGGCTTCCAGCGGTTTTTTCTTCGCCGCGTCGGTTTCCTTGGCGATCTTGGCCGCGAGACGGTCCAGTTTGCGGCGCAGCTTCGGGTTTTCGTCTTCGCGGGTCGAGCGCAGAATCTCTGTGCACAATACCAGCGGACGCGGTCCGCGGCCTTTCGCGCCCAGCAGTCCGAGCAGGTCCGGGCGCGGGTGCACATGGTTTTCCTCGTCGCCGGATGACACGACGAAACCGGCCGGCCGGGTGGCCTCGAGGAATTCGTCGGTCACATCGGAAGAGCCGTGGTGGCAGCTTTTCATCAGGTCGACGTGAAAGCGGCCTCTGGCCCGTTCGATCATCTGACCGGATTCGGCCAGCGTGCTGGGTGCGTCGCCGTTATTGCCGTAGTGACGCATCAGGAAATGCTCGGCCGGCGCATTCAGATCGCCGCCGAACAGCACCGAGAAATCGCGGTATTGTAGGCGCAGAAGAATCGAATGGCCGTTCTTGGTCTTGCCCTTGTCCATACTCTTGGAACTCAGCTTTCTACCGAAGGTACGCAAAGCCTTCTTGCCGTTGGGTGCTTTTTCGACCACCGGGCCGAGCACTTCGATGGTCAGGCCGGCGTTGTCCGACGGGGCGAAGCCCGGCATCCAGGTCTTGCCGTCTTCCTTGGTCCCGCGGTCGGTTGACAGCATCGATACGTTGTCGAAGCGCTCGCTGTTTAGCGCGGTCCACAGGAGTCTGGGGTATTGCTTGCGGCCGCGGTTGTCCGGGTTGGAATACAATTGCCGCGCCGCGGTCTTGCTGCCCCGGACATCCATCAGAAAGCCATCTTTGACTTCGCCGAATAGCTTCGGTCCGGTGCGCTCCAAAATACCGTTGTGATAGACCTGTTCAAAGGAAATCTGTTCGTTATCGAAGACCTTCTGAAAACCGAGGTAATGATCGTTATCCGGATGCGTGATCACCGCCGCATGGAACTTGAATTTCTTCTTGAAATCGCGAAAACGGTAGTTCAGAAAGCCTTTCATGTTATCGCCCTTGCCGGCGTCGACAATCATGATTTTCTCGCGCGCGCCGATCTTTGGCGTGGTCAGGATGCAGCCGTCGCCCTGACCGACATCGAGAAAAATCATTTCCAGCAGCCGTTCTTCCTGAAAATCGGCTTTTCGAATCGCGAACGTCTCCTTGCCCCATTTCACTTTGGCCCAGTCGGCGTCGATATCGTCGCCGATGCGCAGCCAGTCGCCCCAGAGTAATTCTTTGACTTTCTTTTTCCGTGTGTCCAGATCAAACAAGTAGGTGACCGGACCTTTTGCATATCGAATGGTTGCCATGCTGCACTCCCGTGGTCTGTGGCTGGGCTGATTGTTAATCTACTGTTGCGTATGCCGCGCTGCTCTCACCGAGCAGGTAGTCGATAATCGCATCGCTGATGCCGCCGTCGACGGTTTTGTCGAACGCGGCGAACATCGGCTGGGTATTGATTTCCAGAAAGCAAAGCCGGTCGGTGCCTGGCTGATGCATAAAATCCGCGGCCGCGAAATCGCAGCCCAGCGCATCGCTGAGCCGGATCATTCGGCGGGCCAGCCCGGCCGGTATTTCTGCCGGGCGGATTTGCGCATTGTGGTGCTCCCGGTAATCCAGGTCCGGCGATTCCAGCCAGAAACCGAACAAGCGCTCGCCGATGCGGTACAGCCGCAGTTCCGGGCGCTGTAGCTGCGGCTGGAAAAAACGGGGATAGGGAATCGCAGCCGGGTCGTGCTGAGTCAGAAAATCGTCCAGCGTGGTCGTCAGTGCGCCGCCGGCGACCGGCTTCTGAATAGCGGGCCGGGCCAGCTGGTCACCGATCTTATCCGGATGGCTGCTGACCACGGTGTCCGGAATACGAAAGCCCAGTTTGCGGGCCAGCAGTAAATTGGCAATCTTGTTGTTCTCGCTGCCCGAAGCTCGCTTGTTGAAGCCGCGAACCTTCGACTGGGCATTCAGCCAGCCGCGAATGGCGTAAAACCAATTCAGCGATACTGTGCCGGCGTCAGCACCCGACCGGTTCAGAGCCTGACCCAAAAAGACATCGTGGCGCACAAAACAGGCGCTGGGCTCGATCGCAGCCCCGTTCAGAACCAGGCGGCCGGTCTGAAAATCGAGCACGATTTCCGAATGCAGCTCCGGGCCGATCAGCAGATCGCGAAACGCAATTTTGCGCCGCAGCATCTGGCGCAGCAGCGCGCCGATATTCGGATCGAGCTGCCCGCCCGCGACCAGAATCATTACCGGTTCCGAGCAGCGGGCCGCCTCTGGCCGCTAAGGATGTTCTTCCCCGCAGGCTTTGGTGGTGATCGGCGGATTTTCTTCGCCTTCGCCCGTCGTGGTCACCAGATCTTCCTCACCGGTAGCCATGGTGGTGACCGGCGGATCTTCCTCGCCGGTGGCCATGGTGGTCGCACCGCCGCGCGCCTCGCTGGCTTCACTGACCGGGTTCTCTTCGCCTTCTGCCATGGTCGTAATCGGCGGATGCTCCTCGCCCAAAGCCAGGGTGGTAATCGGTGGATCTTCCTCGCCGACGACCAGTGTCGTTACCGGAGTGTCTTCCTCACCGACGACCAGCGTGGTGATCTTCTCACTGCCCATATTCCCGCTCCTTGTCTGATGTGATAACGAAACGATTCGTTATGGTTTATATAGCAAAGGACCGGTTGATTTGCAGAAGTACAGCCGCCTGACGTTTGTCAGGCGGCGGGAAAAATCCGCAGCGGGAAACGGCCGCTGCGGACTGGTTTAGTGGAAGGTCGCGCCGTTGACCAGAAAATGCACCCAGATACTGGCCGCGTAGCCGAGCGCGATCGCCCAGACCCATTTCAGATGGGAGAAGAAGGTGTAGATTCCATGCGCCTGGCCCATTACCGCAACGCCTGCGGCGGAACCTATGGAGAGCAGAGATCCGCCGACCCCGGCGGTCAGGGTTACCAGCAGCCACTGCCCGTGCACCATTTCCGGGTTCATCTGCAATACTGCGAACATCACCGGAATATTGTCGACGATGGCGGATGCGATGCCGACGATGATATTGGCGGTGGTGGGTCCGAGATCGGTGTACATGAATTCCGAGCCGATGGCCAGATAACCGAACGCGCCGAGACCGCCGACGCACAGGATCACGCCGTAGAAAAACATCAGCGTATCCCATTCGGCCCGCTGCAGATTGTGGTAGATGTTGTAGAACTCGGTGTTCGATTCCTGATCGGCTTCACGGGTGGCTTCGACCCCGAGTGCCGAGGCTTTGACGGTCTTCTGCGGCACCGCCGCTTTCTGATCGCGCCGCTGCAGGTAGTAACCGAATAATTTCAGAAAGCCCAGACCGGTCATCATGCCCAGCACCGGCGGCAGATGCAGCAGATTATGCGCCATCACGGCCATCATAATGGTCAGAATAAACAGGCCGACGACAAACCAGGCGCCGTGTTGCAGCCGCGCTTCGTCCTGCACCGGTTCGGGTTGATCGCTGGATACCGCAAAACTCAGTATGGCACCGGTCACCAGCCAGTTGACCACCGATGGCAGGAACAGTGCAAAGAATTCCTGGAACTCGACCAGGCCGGCCTGCCATACCATCAGCGTTGTGATATCGCCGAACGGGCTGAACGCGCCGCCGGCATTGGCTGCAACGACGATGTTAACGCAGGCTACCGCAATGAAACGATGGTTGCTGCCACCGACCGCGATGACCACGGTGGCCATCAGCAGTGCAGTGGTCAGGTTGTCGGCAACCGGCGACAGCACAAAGGCCACCGCACCGGTGATCCAGAAAATTTTTCGAAGGCTGAAGCCGCGGGTGACCAGCCAGACTCTCAGCAGATTGAATATCCCTCTTTCCTGCATGGTGTTGATAAACGTCATTGCCGCCAGCAGGAACAGAAACAGTTCGGCGAACTCCAGCAGGTTGTGCTCCAGCATCGTTTGAGCCAGTTCGATACGGTCGTAGCCGATGTAGGCGATGGCGACCAGCGCCCAAATCAGCCCGGCTGCGACGATCACCGGCTTGGACTTGCGCAGACTAATCGCTTCTTCCGAAATGACTGCTGTGTACGCGATGACGAATATCACCAGCGCGACCAGCGCCGTCCAGTGACCGGGGATTATCAGGGTTTCCGAGGCTTCGCCGCCGGCTGCCCAGGACAGCGTGGGAAGCAGAAGCAGGATTAGCGCGACGAGGACGCGGGAAGCGCGATGCAGACCGTTTTCTTGGATCATATTACAGCCGTAAGCGTTGGTGGACCAACCGCAAACCTTGATGAATTTATCGGCGTTCGTCAAGGGTTATCGGTCGGAATCGAAGCCGGCCGCATCAGCCGGACAGCAGTTGGCGGCGCAACAGCGCGTAATCGGCCGGTATCTCGGTCGACAAGATTTCTTTCCCGGCTGCCTCGCTTAACGCCGGAGGCAGCGAAATTGCGAGCGACAATTTTGCTGCCAGTGCATCGGCGAATTTGGCTGGGTGTGCGGTGCAGAGAAAGATGCCTTGCTGTCCGGTTGCCGGCTTGGGGGCCGTTTCATCGGCCAGTTCGTCGATCAGGCCGGCGTAGGCCAGCGCGCTGTGCGGGTCGGCCAGATAATCCTGCCGATGCAGCTCCCGAATCGCGTCCAGGTTCCGCCGCTCGCTGATGCGGCGCGCGATAATGGCCTGGTTCAGATCCTGCTTGTGGTCGGTCGCGAGCTTGAGGACGCGCGGAAAGTTATTCGGCTGAGAGATATCCATTGCGTTGGTCAGGGTCGCGACCGTTTCGTTCGGCAGCCATCGGCCGCTGGCCAGAAAACGCGGAACGGTGTCGTTTTCATTGGTGGCCGCCAGCAGGCGGGATATCGGCAGACCCAGGCACCGGGCCAGCAGTCCGGCCGTTACATTGCCGAAATTACCGCTCGGGACCGCGATCAGTCGGGCGTTCAGGCTGCCGGACTGGCGAAAGGCTTCGAAGTAGTAGCAAACCTGTGCATACAGGCGCGCGACATTGATGGAGTTGGCCGAATTGAGCCGCAACCCGGTGCGCACCCTGTCGTCGTCGAAAGCCTGCTTCACCAGCGCCTGGCATTGATCGAAATCGCCGTCCACCGCGAGGGTCTCGATGTTGCCGCCGAGCGTACAGAACAACTTTTCCTGCAGCGGCGATACCCGGCCTTTCGGGTAGAGCACCACCACGCGAACCCGCTCCAGCCCGTAGAATGCATGCGCGACGGCCGCGCCGGTATCGCCCGATGTGGCGGTCAGTATGGTGGTCGGCTGGTCGCCGGCAAAGCGATGCAGGCACTGGGCCAGGAAACGCGCCCCGAAGTCCTTGAACGCGAGCGACGGGCCGTGAAACAGTTCCAGCGCGCAAACCTTATCGGATACCCGCCGAAGCCGCAGCGGAAAGTCGAATGCGGCCGAGACCATCTCGGCCAGCAGGCCACGGTCCAGGCCGGGACCGATGATATGGCCGAGCACCGCGGTGCTGAGTTGATGGAAGTCCCCGGCCATCACCGAGTCGATGTCGTCCAGCGGTGCGATGCGGTCGGGAAAGAACAGGCCGCGGCGGTTGCCAAGGCCGAGGCGTACCGCCGTTGCGAAATCCACCTGCTGGCTGGCATCGTTCAAGTTGGTCAGCATCATCGGCCTGCAATCCTCAGTAGATTTCCAATGGTTGCTTCAACGTCCGCAATACATCGCCGAAGACACCGGCGGCGGTGACCTCGGCGCCGGCGCCGTAGCCCCGCAGCACCATCGGAATCGGCTGGTAGTACTCGGTATGCAGCGCCAGTGCGTTTTCGCCGTCGCGAATGGCCGCCAGCGGATGGGTCGCATCCAGCGCCTGCAGGCTGACCCGGCACCTGCCATCGTTGATGCTCGCAATATAGCGCAATACGCGGCCTTCGGCCCGCGCGTCGGCAACCCGCTCGGCATAGTCCCGGTTAAGCTGCGCCAACGCGTCGTCCAGGTCTTCCAGGCTCGTCTCGTCAGCCAGTTGCGCCGGCATCATCGGTTCGACCTCGATATCATCCAGCTCCAGCGTCATGCCGACCTCGCGAGCGATGATCAGCAGCTTTCGGGCCACGTCGTTGCCGCTGAGGTCTTCGCGCGGGTCGGGCTCGGTAAAACCCCTGGCCCTGGCGTCGGCCACCGCTTCGGAGAACGACTGCCCGTCTTCCAGCAGGCCGCAGATCAGACTCAGCGAACCGGACAGCACGCCGTTGAATTCGATCAGCCGGTCACCGGAACGCATCAGCCCCTGCAGCGTATCGAGCAGCGGCAGGCCGGCGCCGACATTGGTTTCATACAGAAACTGGCGAAAATGCTTGCGGCACAGTTGGCGCAGAGACCGGTAATCGTCAAAGGTCTGCGTGTTCGCATGTTTGTTGGCTGCGACCACATTGAAACCGTGCCTGACAAAGTCCGCGTACTGCAGCGCGAACGCCGGGCTCGCGGTGCAGTCGATCATCACCGGGTTAATCAATCCCAGTTTCTGCTTCAATGCCAGCACTTCTTCCAGCCGATAGGATTCACCATGCGTTTCCAGCGCGCGGTCCCAGCTATCGCCGGCCAGTTCCGGATGATCTACCAGCCACTGCCGGCTGTTGGCCACGGCGCGAATGTTTAGCGCGATGTTCTGATCCAGCAGTTGCGTGCGCTGGCGCCTGAACTGGGCCAGCAGAGTCGCGCCGACATTGCCACAGCCGAACAACAGCACATCCAGATGCTGCTTTTCCGAGAAGAAGGCTTCGTGACAGGCACGAACCGCCATCGCCGCGTGCTCGCGTTTGATGACCAGCGTGATAGCCCGCTCCGACGGGCCCTGCGCGATAGCCTCGACGTTGATGCTGGCAGCCGCCACCGCGGACAGCAGGCGGGCCGCGACCCCCTTGCGGTGCCACAGGCCGTTTCCGACCAGCGAGACGATGGAGCGGTCGTTCATCGCGTCAATACGGGTGATGAGCTGATGAATACGCTCAAAATGAAATACGGACTCCAATGCGGCGATAGCCGCCTCGTAGTCAGCCTGCATCACCGCCAGCGAAATACTGTATTCGGAAGAGGACTGCACGATAGACAGCACGGAAATCCGATGTGTGGCCATCGCACCGAATACGCGGTTGGCCACGCCGATACTGCCGCGCAGCCCGGGCCCGGCGATTGTGATCAGCGAAATGCCGTCCAGCGACGTCAAGCCTTTGATACTGGTATCGCTGTCCTTGGCGATCAGCGTACCCGGGTTGTCCGGCCTGCCCACATCGCGGATTTCGCACGGGATTTTACCGCCGATCAGCGGCGCTATCGCTTTTGCGCCGATTACCTTTGCACCGAAATGCGACAGCTCCATCGCCTCGGCATAACTGACCTGGGGCAGGCGGCGGGCGCTGGGCACCAGCTCCGGGTTGGCGCTGTAGATGCCGTCGACTTCTTTCCAGATCATGCAGCGGTCAGCCTGGATTGCGGCCGCCAGACAGGAGGCCGAATAATCGGTGCCGTTGCGGCCCAGCGTAAGCAATTGCCCGTCGCGGTCGCAGGCGATAAACCCGGGCGTGACGACCAGTCGTTCGGTGGTGCCGATCAACGGCTTGAGCTGCTCGCGCGACGCGTCGAGATCGACCACGGCGTCCAGCGCGGAACCCGCCGCGATCAGCGCCTGGTCATGCGGCAGGTAGCGCGGCGCCAGGCCTTTGGCTGTCAGCGCCTGCAAAAATAGCTGCGCGCTCAGGCGTTCGCCGGCGGCCAGTATTTCGACCTGTGCCGAATCGGGGCATGCACCGAGCAGACGTATGCCTTCGAGCCGGTTTCTGGCCTGCTCGATCAGCGCGTCCAGCGGCGCGAAATCCGACGGGCAGAACTCGCGGTGCATGGCCTCGATGTCGTCAAGCAGAGCGTCAAAGGCCTGTCCGGCGGTAGCCTGGCGAATCGCTGCCAGCAGTTGGTCGGTCACCCCATACAGGGCCGACATGACCACCCAGGTGATTTCCTTGCGGCTGAAATGCTCGATCACCGTGACGCATTGCGCGAGACCGTCAGGCTGTTTCAACGAGGAACCGCCAAACTTATGCACCTTCATGATTGGGACTTCCTCATCCGTAGGCGTTTTCGTGAACGCCGATAGCGGCCCGGCCGGACGGGTCGTTCATCGATTGCAAAGCCGGGTCCCAGGCCAGCGCTTCCGGCGAGCTGCAGGCCACCGAGGCGCCGCCCGGTACGGTATCGGCTGCGGCGGCCGACGGGAACAGGGTTTCGAACTGGCTGCGATACCAATAGGCTTCCTTGGTGGCCGGCGTGTTGACCGGAAAGCGGTGGGCGGCCGCAGCCATTTCCGAGTCCGAAACTTTGCGCTCGGCGTATTCCTTCAGACCGTCGATCCAGGAGTAGCCGACGCCGTCCGAGAACTGCTCTTTCTGGCGCCACAGCACCTCGTCGGGCAGCTCCCCGGAAAACGCTTCCCGCAAAAGGTGTTTCTCAATCCGCCCGCCGCCGCTGAGCTTGTCGGCCGGGTTGATGCCCATCGCCGCATCGAGAAAGCGCCGGTCCAGAAACGGAACGCGGGCCTCGACGCCCCAGGCCGACATGGCCTTGTTCGCCCGCAGGCAGTCGTACAAATGCAGCCGGTCCAGTTTGCGCACGGTCTCCTGATGCAGGGCTTTGGCGTCCGGTGCTTTATGGAAGTACAGGTAACCGCCGAATATCTCGTCCGAGCCCTCGCCGGACAGCACCATCTTGATGCCCATCGCGCGTATCTTGCGGGCCATCAGAAACATCGGCGTGGACGCGCGAATGGTGGTGACATCGTAGGTTTCCAGATGCCAGATCACATCGTGCAGCGCATCCAGTCCGTTCTGCAGGGTGAATTCAAAACCGTGGTGGACGGTGCCGATATGGTCGGCAACCTTCTGCGCGGCGGCCAGATCCGGCGAGCCTTTCAAGCCGATCGCGAACGAGTGTAGACGGGGCCACCACGCACGCGACTGGTCGTGGTCTTCCACCCGGTGATGAGCGAACTGCTTGGCCAGCACCGCGATCACCGACGAATCCAGCCCACCGGACAGCAGCACGCCGTACGGCACGTCGCTCATTAAGTGTGCGTGCACCGATTCCGCTAGCGCTTCCCGCAGTGCTTTTGGATCAGTCTCGGTACGGGCGGTCTGATTGTAATCGCGCCAGGTCGGTTCGTAATAGCAGCGTATTTCGCCGTCGCGGCTGTCCAGAAAATGCCCCGGCGGGAAGACGTTGATGCTGCGGCAGACGCCGCCGAGCGCTTTCATTTCCGACGCGACAAACAACTGGCCCAGTTCGTCGTAGCCGTAGTACAGCGGAATGATGCCGATCGGGTCGCGCGCGATCAGGTAGCGGTCCTGCTGCGCATCGTAGAGCGCGAACGCAAACATACCCTGCAGCCGGTTCAGAAACCCGGAGCCGTGCTTCAGGTACAGCGGAATGATGACTTCGCAGTCGGATTCGGTGGTGAATTCATATCCGTCGCCAAGCGTGGCGCGCAGCGCCTGGTGATTGTAGATTTCACCGTTAACCGCCAGAGCCTGCCTGCCGCTCGCCGAAATCAACGGCTGGGCGCCGTTATTGATGTCGACGATGGCCAGACGCTCGTGCGCCAGCACGGCATTGTCGTGAGCGAAAAAACCGCTCCAGTCCGGTCCGCGATGGCGCATCAGGCGGGACTGGCGCACAGCCAGCTCGCGCATACTCTGCGCATCGCGTTTCAATTTAAAGACGCCGAATATCGAACACATCATTCATTCCGTTGCTTCGCGGCAAAAAAAAGCCCGCTTTTGAAGCGGGCTTTTAGTGATTCTTTTCAGAGACAATCAAAAACTACCCGCGCTCCTTAAAAGTCGGTTATTGGTAGTGTTAATCGTGTTGTAAATCGCAAACATAAATATGCACTTAGATTACCGGCCGACTATCCCACACCAGTTGAGAGCTGTCAAAGGATTTCTGGTTCTAACGGCACAGCCTGCTTTCGGCCGGACTCAGACTGCTCTTGACGCGTTTGCGCGCAACGGCAATTTTTGTCCTATACTCAGCGTAAGCCGTCGACGTTGGCCGGCGGCGCCATTCAAAACAAGTGGGGAATTCATAATGGTTATAGTCATGTACGGTCCTGCCATTCAGGAAGCGATTGCATCAGGCGACTTGCGCAAAATGAAGGCATTGCGCAAGGAAGCCAGGACACACCTGAAAGAGTACGGCAATATTTCGGTCGCGCTGGAAGTACTGGAAGCGGAAATCAAGAAAACCGAGTTTGCGAACAAGCGCAAGCGCTAGCCGCGTTCTGGATTATCGTCCGAGCCGCCGGGCGTACGGTGGCATCCACAGCAAATCATCCACAGCTAAAGGGGGTAATGACTATGGTTATAGTCTTGTACGGTGTCGGTATTCAGGAGGCCATCGCCAGTGGCGATCTGCGCAAAATGAAGGCGTTGCGCAAGGAAGCCAAGGCGCACCTGAGAGAATATGGCAATATTTCGGTCGCGCTGGAAGTGCTGGAAGCGGAAATCAAGAAGCTGGAATTTGCCGGCAAGCGTAAGAAATAGCCACAAGAGGCGGTGATGATGCGCTCGAAACCGCCTTTCGAGCGCTGATTCATCGCACGTAAGCAAAGGCGAATAAACATGGCATCTGTGTTGGAGCAGCATTCGTCCGCCCCGTCCCGTGCGCGAACGGCTGCGGACTACCGGACCCGTATTCCGGTGCATGTGGTCTGGGAACTGACCCTGGCCTGTGATTTGAAGTGCGCGCACTGCGGATCGAGGGCCGGCAAACGCCGGCCGAATCAGCTATCCACTACCGAGTGCTTGCAGGTGGTCGATCAACTGGCGGCGCTCGGGACCCGTGAGATTTCGCTGATAGGCGGCGAGGCCTATCTGCGGCCCGACTGGCTGGAGATCGTTGAGGCCATCACCGGCCATGGCATTTACTGTGCACTGCAGACCGGTGCGCGGAACTTGTCCGAAGCCAGAATCGAGGGTGCGGTCGAGGCCGGTCTGAAAGGCGTCGGGGTATCGCTGGATGGCCTTGAAGCGTTGCATGACCGCTTGCGCGGCGTACCCGGTTCCTTTCGGCGCGCGGTGACGGCGTTGAAAAACTGCAAGACCCATGGCTTGAGCACCAGCGTCAATACTCAGATCGGTGCCGAGACCATGGACGACCTGCCGGCGCTGCTGGAGGTCATCGCCGATGCCGGCGTCGGCCACTGGCAGATGCAGTTGACCGTCGCGATGGGTAACGCAGTGGACAACGATCACCTGCTGCTGCAACCACACCAGCTACAAACGGTGATGCCGCTGATTGCGGAACTCTACCACCGTGCGCAAGACCGCGACATCCTGGTTGCGGTCGGCAACAACGTCGGCTACTTCGGCCCGTACGAGCACTTTCTGCGCGGTTACGGCGAAGGCGTGCCGCACTGGGCCTCCTGCGGCGCCGGCAGCACCGTGATGGGCATCGAAGCTGACGGCGCGATAAAAGGCTGTCCGTCACTGGAAACCCGCCGCTACACCGGCGGCAACGTCAGGCAGCAATCGATTGAAGACATCTGGCGGCACAGCGAGCAAATCGGCAAAGCGCGGCTGACCGACCCGCAGCAGCTCTGGGGCTTTTGTGCCGGCTGCTATTATGCCGACGCCTGCCGGGCCGGCTGCACCTGGACGGCCGGTTCGCTGCTGGGTGAGCCCGGCAACAACCCGTACTGCCACTACCGGGTGGAGCGTCTGGCCGAGCACGGTCTGCGCGAAAGCGTCCGCAAAGTGGAAGCGGCCGATACGCGGTCATTCGCGGTCGGACGTTTTGAAATCGTGCTGGAAACGGTCGATGGCCGGGCGGTGGATCATCCGCAGGCCGAAGCGCTGCGGGTCCGGCAGGCGGAACCGGCAGCGAAGCGGTCCCGGGACATCGTCTCAAAACACAACCCGGTTCCCAAGGCCATGCATCTGTGCAAGTCCTGCCACCAGTTCGTCTGGCCCGACGAGCGAGTCTGCCCGTTTTGCCAACAGGATAT
>JANQPM010000060.1 GCA_028289465.1 Lysobacterales bacterium
TCGCGGCCCGAAGCCCGAAGCGTTCAACCTGGCATGACGGTCTGGAACTCAAGATGCCGGAAAGCCAACCTACCGGACAGCGGTTTCCCCGAGCGGCGAGACTAACCGGCGGCGATCAGTTTACGCGGGTCTTCAACAGCCGCAACCGCTCCCGCAGCACCTGCTTTCGAGTCCATGCCGCCAGCAATCAGCGCCAATACAGCCGGCTGGGCATGGCGGTCTCGCGGCGGGTGGATAAACGGGCCAGCCGTCGCAATATAGTAAAGCGGCTGATCCGGGAAAGCTTTCGCAAGCACCAACGGCAACTTTCCCGGCACGGGGGCATGGATATCGTGGTTTTGGCGCATGCCGCGGCCGTCAACGTGAATAAGCAACAACTACTCAGCGAACTCGAGCAGCATTGGTCTCGCCTGGTTCGCCGACAACAGCGCGAGATGAAGGAATAAACATGGCCAACCTGAGACCGTTTCTCTACATGACATTGGCGGTGTTGGCTTTTTTCACCTGGAGTCAGTGGCAGCAGGACTATGCCAGACCGCCGGCGTCGGCGCCGGATACCGCGGTCAGCAGCCCGGCCGCTGATGCGCCGATACAGGATCCGGGCGAGATTCCGGATGCCGCGTCCGCCGCGTCGTCGAGCGCCGATGTGCCGAGCGCGCCGGTCGCTGCGGACAGTGGGGACCGGAATCAGGCGTCGATCAGGGCGGAAGACCCGCGGGTAACGGTGGTCACCGATGTGCTGACTGTCGAGATCTCGCTGATTGGCGGCTCGGTGGTCAATGCGTGGCTGCGGGATTACGCAACCGATCTTGAGCAGCCGGATGCCAAAGTGCAGTTGTTGAACGCCACCGGTCCGGGTTATTTCGTCGCGCAATCCGGTCTGGTCGCCAGCCAGGGCGACGCGCCGAACCATACCAGCGCCTACCAGGCCGAACGCCAGGAATATCACCTAGACGAGAGCGCCGACGAACTGCGCATACCGTTGCGCTGGCAGCAAGGCGGGATCGAGGTGACCAAGACGTTCATCTTCAAGCGTGGCCGATACGATATCGAAACCCGGCACTACGTCGCCAACCACAGCGCTCAGGCCTGGGCCGGCAGCCGCTACGAGCAGTTGCAGCGGGTGCAGCCGCCCGATGGTAACGGCGGCGGGTTTACCAACCCCGAGCGGTACAGCTATCTTGGCGGCGCGGTGTATACGCCGGAAGACAAGCTCAAGAAAATCGACTTTGAAGATTTTGGCGATGGCTACAGCGCTCAAACCGCGGGTGGCTGGCTGGCCATGGTGCAGCATTATTTCTTTGCCGGCTGGATTCCGCAGGCCGAAGAGAACAACGCCTATACGTCGACTATTTTAAACGGCGGCCAGCCGCGCTATCTGCTGCGGGCACTGTCGCCGACGGTGTCGGTTGCGCCCGGCGCACAGCAGCAGTTCACCAGCCGGCTGTATGTCGGACCGAAACTGCAGGAGCAACTGGACGAGATCGCCCCCGGACTCGGCCTGACCGTCGACTACGGCATCTTCACGATTTTTTCCAAACCGCTGTTCTGGCTGCTGTCGAAAATTCACAACGTGGTCGGCAATTGGGGCTGGGCGATCGTGATCTTGACCATCCTGATCAAGCTGGCGTTCTTTAAACTGACCGAGGCCCAGTATCGTTCCATGGCCCGCATGCGCAAACTGCAACCGCGCATCGAGGCACTGAAAGAACGGTATGGCGACGATCGTCAGAAAATGAGCCAGGCCATGATGGAGATCTACCGGACCGAGAAAGTGAATCCGCTGGGCGGCTGCCTGCCGATTCTGGTCCAGATACCGATCTTTATCGCGCTGTACTGGGTGTTGCTGGAGTCGGTGGAGCTGCGCCATGCGCCGTTCATCGGCTGGATCCAGAATCTGACGGCCCGCGACCCGTATTTCGTGCTGCCGGTACTCAACGGCGCGTTCATGATTTTAACCCAGCGGCTGACGCCGTCGCCGGGCATGGACCCGCTGCAGCGCAAGATGATGAACGCGCTGCCGGTGGTGTTCTCGGTGATGTTTGCGTTTTTCCCGGCAGGGCTGGTGCTGTATTGGGCCACCAATGCCGGTTTGTCGTTGTTGCAACAGTGGTATATCACGCGCAAGATCAACGGGTAGACCCGGACAGCCGCCCAATACGGATTACCCCCGGACAAACTACCCCCGGACCAACTACCCTCGGGACCAATTCCCGGGCTACCTGCCGCGGCCGGACCTGCGCTACGCTAGGCCGATGAATCCGGCTTCCGATACCATTGCCGCTATCGCAACGCCGCCCGGAACCGGCGGGGTTGGCGTGATCCGCATTTCCGGCGACCGGGTGCCGGCTATCGCCGGCGCGCTGTTGGGCGGTCTGCCCGCACCGCGGCGGGCCAGGTTCTGCCGCTTCCTCGGCAGCGACCAGGACACTATCGACAGCGGCCTGGCGCTGTATTTCCCGGCACCGCATTCATTTACCGGCGAACACGTGCTGGAGCTGCAGGGCCACGGTGGTCCGGTGATTATGAATCTGCTGCTGCAGCGCGTACTGTCCGTCGGCGCCCGCCTGGCCCGGCCCGGCGAGTTTTCCGAACGGGCGTTTCTGAACGACAAGCTGGATCTGGCCCAGGCTGAGGCCATCGCGGACCTGATCGAATCCGGTACCGAGGCATCGGCGCGTGCAGCGCAGCGCAGCCTGCAGGGCGTCTTTTCCGAACAGGTGAGCGAGCTGTTGGTACAACTGGTCGAATTGCGCACCTATGTTGAGTCGGCCATTGATTTTCCGGATGAAGAAGTGGATTTTCTGGCCGATGCCGAGCTGCTTGCCCGTCTGCAATCCGCTACCGAACACCTGGATCAACTGCTGGCCCGGGCACAGCAGGGCCAATTGCTGCGGGACGGCGTGACTCTGGCGATCGTCGGCCGCCCGAACGCCGGCAAATCGTCTTTGCTGAACGCGCTGGCCGGTCGCGATACCGCCATCGTTACCGATATCCCGGGTACCACCCGCGACATTCTGCGCGAACAGATCAACCTGGACGGCATGCCGGTGCACCTGGTGGACACTGCCGGCCTGCGCGAGACGGTCGACGTGGTCGAAGCCGAAGGGGTGCGGCGGGCCAGGGCATCGCTGCGCGAAGCCGACCTGATTCTGCTGGTCGTGGATCTGACCCAGGAACTGATCGGCCAACTGGCGTTGCGGGACGAACTCCCGGCCCGGGTGCCGGCCATCACGGTTTTCAATAAAAAAGACCTGGCAAACGGCATTCCGGAAAGCAAGGCGATTGACGCGGAAGCCTGGCTGTCGGCGAAAACCGGCGACGGTCTGGAGGCGCTGAAACGGCTGATTCGCCGGCAGGTCGGCGCTGAGGACGCAACCGAGGGCAGCTTCACCGCACGGACACGCCATCTGGATGCGTTGGGCCGCGATCGGCGGCCTCTGGCGGGAGGCGCCCGCCAGCTCACCGAGTCCGCGGCCGGCGAATTGCTGGCCGAAGAGCTGCGGCAGGCGCAGCAGGCCCTGTCCGAAATTACCGGCGAGTACACCAGCGAGGATCTGCTGGGCCGTATTTTTTCCAGTTTCTGTATCGGGAAATAGCCGCCGGCGCTAATTGCCCGGCAGCGGCTGGCTGGCCGCCGCGCAGACAAAATCCGGTACGCCGATCAGCTTGGTCAGCCGGATGGTGTGCGAAACCGGTTGCCCGGAAACCCGCTCGTCCAGCGTAATTTCAGCCTCTGCGTCAATGCAGCCGTCAAAGCGCAGAATCAACTCGCCGGCGATCTCCGCGTCGCCGGGCCGGTTGAAATCAATCGGCGACAGCAGGGTAAAATCGCCGCCGGCGGTTTGCAGCAGGGTCACTGTCATTTGCTCATCGGACCGCCAACGCTCGAAATCCCGGTTGCCGACATAGAAGTTGGCCCGGCCGTCATCGTCATAGGTAAACAGCACTGCGAACAGGGTTTTTCGACTGCCGGAAGCCTCATCGGGCGTTTCGGTAATGGAAACGTTCAAACCGTGGCCGCTGTGATCCGGCGAATACCACATGCCGTTGTAGCGGTAGTCGATGGCGTTATCGCCGGGCTCGGTCCGGACCGTGTCGGAAAACGCAAAGTAGCGCTGGCCACGCTTTTCCAGCCACATGGCTGCCGGGCTGGAATCGTAGGAAAATTTGCCGGGATGGACTTGATAGCCGCTTAGCGCTATGCCGTCGAGCCTGTGATAGATGCCGTCTTTCAGCAGCGCGAAGTGCAGATGCGGGCCGGTAGAGGAGCCGCCGGAACAGGTTGCAACCGCGGCGGAATTCGCATAGTTCGCCAGGCGGTCGCCGGCGCGAACCCGGTTGCCGGTCTGCACTTGCACATTATCCAGGTGGTAGTAGTGGGTCTGCCAGCCGCTGTCGTGGCTGATTCCCACAAAACAGCGCGAAAAGACCGTCACTATGCCATCGTGGGCGGCGGTCACCCAGTCATCGGACGTATCGTTTCCCCAGCGCAGATTCCAGCTTCGGGTGACGTCGATGGATGACATCGGCGAGCCGTTGTTGCTTCCGGTCCAGGTATGGACGCCGTTAAACACCCAGGCCTGGTCGCGCGCGAACGGCAAATCCATCGCCGGCGGCCGGTCGGCGGCGGCGCCGGTCAGTCGCAGTACGCCGGCCGCGCTGCTGGCAGTCTCGGCTTCCTGTAGCAATGTGCGGGCTCCGTCGGCACCGAGTTTGAAGTCTTCGCCAAGGCGCGCTATCGCATCGGATCGCGAACGGTCGCGCAGCGCCGACAGGCTCTTTGCCAGGTTTTCGATAATGTCGTTCGATAGCGCAGCACCGTCGCGCTTTCGTTTCGCGACCAGGGCGGAAAACAGCAGCGGGTTGATGCGGTAATAGCCGGCGAAATGACTGATGGCCTCTGCGTTGTCGGCCAGCGCCGGATGCGAGGCCTTAACGTAGGCGATGGTGTCAAAGCCGGCAAAGCGCCGGTCGGCCGCCAGCGGGGTATCCGCGGCCAGAACCGGAGCCTGGCCACAGAGCAGGCTCATGAAGACAAACGTGACAGCAACGGTTTTCATCGACAGGCCACACTCCCGGCCGGCATTCGGACGACTCACTTTCGGCGAAACCCATTTCGCCGATACCCCATTTGGTCGATACCGAAAGTGTATTACGCTATCGGCAGCGCAACAACACACCGCGGGACGAACGCACGGAGCGCCAGACCGGATGCGCGTCAACACGATTGTCGAGAAAATCCGGCAAAACCGATAGTTTGCCCGGCTTGTATCGCCGATTCGGACAGAGCCGCGAAGCGCCGCAGGCCGCGACGGCCCGGCCGCTGACCGGCTGCCGGCCAGTGAACAGCCGATAGACGGCGCTGCCGATTTGCGTTTTACTGACGCCGATGATGCTGAAATTATCCTGTTTGACCTCCAGGCTTGGCAATTCGCCCGACAGTGAATCCGGCCATTGCGGGGCAAAGCACCGTGCCTGATCCAGCGGCTCAAAAGCAGATCGCGCAGCAACTCGGCCTGCCTGCCGACAGCCGCTGGCAGGCCGTTGGCGGCGGCGATATCGCGTTGGCCTATCGCGTGTGTGGTCCGGTCGATATTTTCGTTAAGTGGATGGACCGGAAAACGACGGACCGGGGCGGTTCTGCGCACCTGCTGGAACAGGAAGCCCGGAACCTGGCTGCAATCGAACGGACCGCCGCGATCAAAGTGCCGGCAGTGCTGGGCACAGGCCTGGTCGCGGACGGCCAGTGGCTGGCGCTGGAATACCTCGCATTGCGGCCACGCTCGGCCGATGCGGATGCCGGACTTGGCCGGCAACTGGCATCGATGCACCGGCACACCGGTGAAAATTATGGCTGGCCAACGGACAATTTCATCGGCAGCACGGTGCAATACAATCAGTGCGGCGATCGCTGGGCAGCGTTTTTCGCCGAGCGGCGCATTCGGCCGCAATGGCAATGGCTGGCCGACCGGGGCGCCGGCTTGTCGGTGGGCTGCCAGTCGCTGCTGGAAGCAGTCTATCGTCGGCTGGAAGACCATCAACCGCCGGCTTCGCTGCTGCACGGCGATCTGTGGTCGGGCAATGCGGCAATGACGGATGACGGCGAACCGGTGGTGTTCGATCCGGCCTGCTATTTCGGCGACCGGGAAACCGACCTGGCGATGACCCGGCTGTTCGGCGGTTTCGATCCGGCGTTCTATCGGGCCTATGAATCGGCCTGGCCGCTGCCGGCCGGCGCCGCGGTGCGCGAACCGGTATATCGTCTTTACCATCTGCTCAATCATGCCAACCTGTTCGGCGGACATTATCTGGCCGCTGCCGACCGGCTGGCCGGGTCGCTGATTCCAAACCGAAAACGCTGACCGACAACTAAAAACCCAACCACCCGTAGGAGCGCCTTTAGGCACGATAAGAACGTTCAGGATTCGCGCCTAAAGGCGCTCCTACGGATATTCGGCGCAAAACCGCCGGATGCGGTCCGCACGGGTTTCGGCGCGCCGCCGAAGAAGCGGATGTGCGGCTCCTTTATAATGAACGGCAGCTTTTGGCGGATCGCTGTATAACGTTAAGGACGAACGCTGTTGAACCGGGCACATGACCATCAACACCACCACCACGCACCGGACCTGAACCGGGCATTCGGGATCGGTGTCGCGCTCAATACCGGCTTTGTGCTGGTCGAAGCGGCTGCCGGCTGGTGGAGCGGTTCGCTGGCCCTGCTGACCGATGCCGGACATAACCTCAGCGATGTTCTCGGCCTGCTGATTGCCTGGGGCGCGAGCTGGCTGGGTCAGCGCAAGCCGTCGGAAAGACGAACTTACGGCTACAGCCGTGCGACCATTCTCGGGTCGCTGATATCGGCTTTGCTGTTGCTGATAGCGGTCGGCGCAATTGCCTGGGAAGCGGTTGCGCGGTTCGCCGCGCCGGCCCCGGTTCCGGGCAAGGTGCTGATTATCGTGGCCGGCATCGGGGTTGCAATCAATACCGCAACCGCGCTGATGTTCGTCAAAGGCAAAAACGACGATTTGAACGTTAAAGGGGCCTACCTGCATATGGCGGCCGACGCCGCCGTCTCCTTGGGTGTGGTCATTGCCGGCGCGCTGATTATCTTCACCGGCTGGCACTGGCTGGACCCGCTGACCAGCCTGATTATCGGCGCGGTCATCCTGATCAGCACCTGGGGCCTGCTGCGCGATTCGCTGAACCTGGCCTTCGATGCGGTGCCGGCCGGCGTCGATGTCGCTGGCGTGCGCCGTTATCTGGACCAGCTTCCCGGCGTCAAGGAAGTGCACGATTTGCACATCTGGGCCATGAGCACCACCGAAACGGCGATGACCGCGCACCTGGTAATGCCGCAAGCATCCGGCGGGGACACGTTTCTTTTTGGAGTGAACGATGTACTGGCTGAACGCTTTGGCATTCACCATTCCACCATTCAGATAGAACAGGGCAGCCGGGATGACTGCGGTGCCTGCCACCGCTAGCGGCGTCATTAAAACGCCAGGCGGCTGGCCGTAAACTGCCAGGCGGGGTCCGAGAACAAGGAAAGCCGAATGAACCACACATTTGCCGAGCATGTGAGACAGGGACTGTCCGCCGACGCGAAGTTCCTGTCTTCCAAATATTTTTACGATGCCAACGGCGACCGGCTGTTTCAGGCCATTATGGCCAGCCCGGAGTACTACCTGACCGATTGCGAATACGAGATTCTGAGCCGGCAGAAACAGGCGATACTGGAGGCGCTGCCGGCCGGCGGTTTCGATCTGGTCGAGCTGGGTTCGGGCGACGGAAAGAAAACCCGCATTTTGCTGGGACACTTCTGTCGCCGGCACGTCGATTTTCGCTATTTGCCGATCGATATTTCCGACAGCAGCCTGGAAGGGCTGGCCGCAGATCTGTCGCAGGAACTGCCGGACGTGAAAGTCCTGCCGGTGACCGGCGAGTACCTCGACGCATTGTCCCGCCTGCCGAAGACCGACCAGCCCCGGGTCTTTTTGTTTCTCGGCTCGAATATCGGCAACTTTCTGCCTGCCGAAGCAGCGGAATTCCTGCGCACCATTCGCTCGGCGATGCGCGAGATGGACCATCTCTACCTCGGCGTGGACCTGAAAAAACATCCGCAGGTCGTTTTGTCCGCGTACAACGATGCCGGCGGCATCACCCGTGCGTTCAATCTGAATCTGCTGCGCCGGATCAATCGCGAACTGGGCGCGGATTTCGACTTGCGGAGCTTTGAACACTATCCGGCCTACGATGCGCAGACCGGTACCGCAAAAAGTTTCCTGGTCAGCCGCAAAGAACAGATTGTCAGAGTCGCCGCACTGAACGGTGGCGGCCGAAGCAAATTCGAATTCGCCGCCGGCGAGAGTATCTTTGTCGAGGTCTCGCAGAAGTACAGCATTTGCGAGCTCGACCGGCTGGCCGCCGAAGCCGGGTTCCGGATCGAGCAGCGCTTTTTCGATTCGCGCGGCTATTTCACCAATCAACTGTGGTGTCCGGCGGACCCGTAATGCCCAATCCGACAATTCCCAGCCCGACAATTCCCAAGCCGGTAGTTTCCGGCGCATCCCTGACGATTATTTCCGGCGGCCAGAGCGGCGTGGACCGGGCAGCCCTGGATGCAGCGATCCGCGCCGGGGTTCGCTGCGGCGGCTACTGTCCGAAAAAACGCTGGGCCGAAGACGGGCCGATTTCCAATCACTATCCGCTGATCGAACTGCAAAGCAGCGATCCGGCCGATCGCACCCGGGCCAATAAGGAGTCTCGCGCCCGCTTCTTTCGTCCTGCGGACGAAAACCGCAACCGCAATACGGCGTACAATAAATGCGCGACCCCTCTGGTGCCGCTCGCGCTGCTCGCTCACCCAACCGGTGTCGGCGGGTCGCCTGCGGCTCTGTAGAAGCCGCGGATGTGACCGTGATCGTCCATCATGGAAACCCGGATGCCGGCTCCGACCTGACCCGGCAACTGGCCGAAGCGGCCGGACAGCCGCTGCTGCTCATCGACCATGAACTCGACAACGTCAGCCAGCGGGCTCGGGAGCTGGCTGCATTTATCGAACGATATCGGGCGGCAGTGGTCAATATCGTCGGGCCGCGCGCAAGCCACTGGCCGGAAGGCTATGCGGTCAGCAGAAGAATCTTTCAGGCGGTTTTCCGGTCAGAGGTTTAGACATTGCAACCGCGGCAAAAGGCTGCGCACGAAACCGGTGAGAATAAGATGAACAAAACCCATTGGAGCATTGCGTTGATCCTGTTGGCCGGCGGGCTTTCAGCCTGGTGGTTTATCGGTCGCGATACCGGAGCCGGCACAGCGGGAAAAGCCAACGAACCCACGGCGACGACGGAAGAGCGGGCAGAAGCGCCCGGTCCGGAATCGACGGCCCCGGCATCTGCCAGCCGCCGGGCCAGCGGGCCGGTTTCCACCGAGACCATCAGCGAGCTTTTTCAGCCGCAGCGCGAGGTTTCGGCCACAGCGGTCAATGAAGAACAGGCGATACTGGCCCTTGAAGTCGACACGGTGAGCAGCTCGGCCGAATTCAAGCGCGTGCAAGAGGCCATGGACGCGGCGCTGGCACTGGATGCGGAAGCGCTGGATCGCGTGGTCGAGCAGTCATCGGAGTGCTACCGCTTCAGTGCAGTCACTCAGCGCGATGTCGATAATGAAATGGAATTTATGCGTCAGCGCTTCCGGGAAAGCCGTCGTGCAGATGTTCAAGAAGAAAGGTTCCAGGAAGTCATCGAGCAGCGCCGGGATTTGTTCGACCAGCGCCGCGCGCGTTGTAGCTGGCGCCATGCGCCGGAATATCCTGACTACCGCGACCAGGTCGCGCGCCTGGCCGAACGCGGTGACGTGATCGCGCGCTTTCTCTATCTGGCGCTGAAACCCTCGCCGGTCGAACCCGATTATCTGATTGAAATGGAAGAATGGGCTGCCAATGCGCAGCGCTTCAGCATCGCCAATGTGCGCGAGCAGCAGACTGCGGGCTATCTGGCCCAGGCCATCACCTACAGCTACGGCATGTATACTTACTCCGATGCGCGCCTGGCCGGCATTTGGCACTATCTGCTGTTCACCTGCCCGCACTCCGGCCCGGTGCCGGCCAATTACTTGAATGACATCCTGGCCGAGCAGCGGCTCGAGTATCCATCCGACACCACCATCACCATCGGCGCCGACATCGCCCGCCGTATCTGTCTTTGACGACGGCGCCTGCGGCAGCCGCCGTCCCGGTGTAGGAGCGCCTTTAGGCACGAATGGCGTCAAGCGTCTTTGCCTATCGCGCCTGAAGGCGCTCCTACAGGTCGGGATATCCGTTGCTGCCAGCACTGCTTGACAGTATTTTCATTTTTTTAGTTTGACCTTCTGATCATTTGATGCTAGGTTCCCCGCCGCGCCTCGGCGGCTGGTGTTTGCACCCGACCGCACAGGCATAAGGGCGGCCGGCTTTTAAGGGGCACCGCTATTTATTCTTGCCGAAGACCTGCCGAGGCAATTCTGCCCGGTTGTGATGCGGACCGTCTTGACGGCGGCCCGTCACGGCGGCGACTGGTTCTCATGTCTTGCGAACGGCGCCTGCGATGCTTGCCGGACAGTGCGGGTAGCGCGGGTCTGCGACAGCCTGGCAGCGCGTATCCCGGGATACCAAAGGGGTATGTGGCGGCAGCCGCGAGGGGTCAGGCCGCTGGCCCGGCTCCGGGTCTTTTGATGGATGATGGGAAAGGCCCGAACCGGTGGTTAGGGTGCTGTCCGTGATGATTGGTTTAATTGGGAGTATTGAAATGCGACAACTGGGTTTGGTGTTTGTGGTTTTTCTGGTCAACGTTTTGACCCTGGTGCCGGCGATGGCGGCGACGGATTGTTATCGGGGAACCCCGAGCAATTTTTTCCACCATTTGGCGTCCCCGAGCGACCCCGGCCATGTGGATATCTGGATTAATTTTAAGGATGGCGGCGGCCCGTTGTCGGTCAATACCGGGTCCAGCAATGTGAATGCCGTGAACGAAAACGCGGTGCATCTGCTGGTGACGGCGGCACATACCGCGATCAATACCGGCGGCGGCCTGACGATCCGCTATAAAGAAAGCGGCCTGACCTGCCCGCCGGCCGGGGTGAGGAGCGATATCAAAGGGTTTTATGTGATTCCACCGGCGACCGGTTCGGCTGACGAAGGAACCGGCGGAGACGTCCAGCCGCCACTGGATTCCGACCCCTGGGCCAAATAGGGGTATCGCCGGTCGGTGACGGGCCGTTGGCATGACGGTCGCGCCGGCCGGGGCCGATTCGGTGGTAGCCGGTTCGGTGGTGACGGGTTCAATGGTGTGCGGTTCAGGCGTGAGAAATAACAAGAGTACGGAAAAGGCGGTATTGAGATGATGAGATATCTGGTCGTTGCGCTGGTGGGTGTGGCGCTGCTGGGGATGAGCGGGGAGCTGGCGGCGCAACAGGACGTGTGGACGGATAAGAAAGCCCGCGCCAGCACCAAGAAGCCACGCCACGCGAAAGCGG
>JANQPM010000087.1 GCA_028289465.1 Lysobacterales bacterium
ATGGCGGTTTGCGCAACGCGCAAGAAGCCGTGCTTCACGGCGACTGCTCCGGCGGGTCGCCTGCGGCTCCGTCATCTGGACGGCGGAATCAAGGTTCGAATCACATGCTCTACATAAGCGTTGAAATGATTGCTGCTCAGTGCCGGGACCTGCCGCTGCCGCTGAAGCTGCAGAAAGCCGATATACGTCGAATAAGCCAGCCGGGCCCGGTTCCCCGCTTCCAACGCTTCCATGCCCAACTCCTGAAATGCGTGACTTAAATGGTCAATGCGCCGCTGTGCAACGCGTTCCAGCACCGGCTCGACCAGCGGATGATCCGCGGAGAAACTCAATGAACTGTAGACCTCCGCTGTAAATACGCCGCGGCTGCTCGCGCGGAAAAACGACGTCAACCGCTCTCTCGGGTCTTCGATTGCATTTAAGGCCTTGGTCAGATTGCGCGCATCGTGCGCCTCCCAGCGCTGCAATGCCTGTGTCAGCAGTGCGTCGCGGTTCGGAAAATGCCAGTAAAAACTGCCTTTGGTAATCCCCATTCGCCGTGCCAGCGGTTCCACTGCGAGCGCGTTCACGCCCCGCTCGGCAATCAGCTCCAGCGCAGCGCGCTCCCAGTCCTCGGCACTGAGCGTCGCACGGTCGGTCTTGGTTTGATCGTTCATTTGATGACTCATTGACCTCAGCGCCGACACCAATCCCGCCAAACCGCTCTCAGGCGGCTCTCCAGACCTTTGGTAAAAGCGGCATAGTCCATTAATGGCGATTGCTGCATGCGCTGCCTTAGATTTGACCGCACATTATTCAACAATGCGCGGTCCGAAGCCAGCTTAACCGCGGTTTCGATATAGCCGGCGGGGCTGTTCGCGACCAGCCGGTCCAGGCCGATGCGATGAAGCTGGGACAGGCTGACCCGGCCGGCATGGCTTTGTCCTGCCAGCGCGACGACCGGCACACCCATATATAAGGTATCGCAAGTGGTCGTTGTGCCGTTGTACGGAAACGAGTCAAGTGCGATGTCGACCCGGCGGTACACCGAGAAATGCTCCTGCGCAGATTTCAGCCTGCCGATGATTTCGATCCGCTGCGGGTCGATGCCGCTGGCCGTTAACGCCTCACCCAGATCGCGCCGGTTAACCGACTCGCCGGCCAGCAGGCTTTTGACGATCAGGCGTGAGTCCGGAACTTGCTCGAGTATTCTCGCCCAGCAATCGAACAGCGCCGGATTGAGTTTCAAAATGTGGTTGAACGAACCGAAGGTGATGTGGGAATGACGGTCCGCGGCCGTCTTTTCGGCCGGCAACGGGACATCGGCAGGCGGCCGGTAGACCGAAAAAGGCCCGGAAAGGCGCAGCAGCTTTTCGGTATGCAGTGCGTCGGCATCCGGCCCGGGGTCGGTCAGCTCGTCAACGATGCGAAAATCCACCGAGTCCAGGCCGGTGGTCGCCGGATACCCCAGCCAGGTCATCTGCAGCGGCGCCGCCCGGCTGGCGAGAACCGCTATTCGATGGCCTTTGGAAAGGCCGTTCAGATCGATCAGAATATCAATGCGATCGGCGCGAATGCGCGCCGCCAACTGATCATCGCTGTCCTCGGCCACGCCGGTAAACCGGCGCACATGGCTTGCGATCAGGCGCGTCCAGTCGTCCTGCTTGCGCGCGTTGTAATAAGCGTGGATTTCATATTCGGCCGGGTCGTGGTGAGCCACAACCGGGGTGATGAAGTGGGCGACCGAATGCTTGCGGAAATCGGAAGACAGATACGCGATCCGAAGCCGTCTGTCCGGATCGCGGCGATTGTCGAAATCGGCAGCGGCGGCGCCCAGCCGGTCGCGCAGCGCCCGGCCGAACCGCCGGTGCGAATCAGCGATATCGGCCGGCGAAAACCGGGGCTGATAATTTAACGCGAATACCTGGTTGGTCCGTGCCAGTAGATGCTGCGGATCGATTTCCGCCGCCGCCAAAAAATGCCGGCCGGCCTGCGTCAGGCGGTCATAGCGGAACAGATCCGCACAGCCCAGGTTGTAGGCCGCATTGCCATAGCGCGTCATCTGCGCTGCACGCAGGGTTTTCGTATCGGCCCGCCGCCAATCGGCCAGGACCCGATTCAAATCACGGTATAAGTCTTCCGCATTAATCAGTGCCAGTTCGTTGCCGCCTTTGGATCCGGGATGCTCTCCGGCAGCGGTCTCAAAGCATTCGATCGCAACCTCCAGCGCCAACTCGGCATCGGTCAGCTTGTGCTCGCTGTGGCGAACGATCGCGGTGCGGTAATGTTCCCGGGCAGCCTGCATGTCGCCGGTGAGCTGCAGCGCAACCGCACGGTAGTAGTGCGCCAGCGGATGAGACTTGAACTGCGCCAGAAATGCGGCCGATGCGGTACCGGCATGCGCATGATCGCCGCTGAACAAGAACAGCTCGATCATGCGCATTCTCGGATCGGGGTTTTGACGATCCCGCCGGCACCAGCGCTCCAGAATTTTCTGCGCTTTCGCCAACGCTTCCGCCCCCCCTTTTTGAACCAGCAAAACCGTCTGAAGCTGCCACTTGGCAGGACTCGCAGGCAGTTGCCCGGTGCAGACCAGCGCATCGTCCAAGCGGCCTGCTCCGGCCAGCCGTTGCGCCCGCTCCAGTGTCTGCTGCGGATCGGCAGCATGACGCGCAGGTGTTTCCCGCTGCCCCGGTCGGCCATGGCAGTGTTTGTATTTACGGCCACTGCCACAGGGGCAAGGTGAATTTCTCGAGGTGGACATGGGACGATGATAGCAGTACGGCGAAGCCGAACGCGACCTGCCGAAGACGGCACTCAGAAACGGAGGCCTGCCACACCCGCATTCGCAGTTCGCATGATCGCGCGCAAACTTCGCAATCCTGCCGATGCGAGGCCACCGTTGCGGTTCAGGGGGGTGAAATAAGGCCTATTGACAGCGTGTGGATCAGCCACCATACTCCACCGTATGGAAGCGATTCCGAATATCGACAGCCACGCTATGGACAGTCACTCCGGCCAGCCACGCTGGCAACGGATCGACGGCCACTATCTGGCCGGACGGGTGTATGGCGCACCGGGCCGGGTTCCGGTGGTTTTGCTGCATGGCTTCGGCCAAAGCCAGCAGGCCTGGAAAGACACGGGCACGCGTCTGGCAGAGCATGGTTTTCAAGCATTCAGCTACGACGCGAGGGGGCATGGCGAAAGCGACTATGCAGAGCCTCACCGTTACCGGCCGGACGACTTCGTTGCCGACCTGAAAACGGTCTGTTCGACCCTGGACCGGGCACCGTTGCTGGTCGGCGCGTCAATGGGCGGCCTGACCGCAATGCTGGCGGCAACGGAAGCCGGCATTGCCGCTCGCGCATTGGTGCTGGTCGATATCACACCGAGCTGGCGGCCCGAAGGGCTGCAGAAAATACTCGGCTTTCTACAGTCCAATCCACGCGGTTTTGAAAACCTGGACCAGGTAAAGCAGGCGCTGGCGCGCTATTTGCCTCATCGGCGTGCAGGCATCACCGACAGCGGTTTACTGAAAAACCTGCGGCGCGGAGCCGACGGCCGGCTGCGCTGGCACTGGGATCCGGCCATGCTGGCGCTGGCTACCAAGTCCGAACTCTATCAGCAGCGTTTCGCCCGGGCAGCGCGTCACCTCGGCCAACCGACCCTGCTGATCAGCGGCGGCCGCAGCGAATTGCTCGCGGATGAGCAAATCCGCGAGTTCCTGGAACTGGTGCCGCATGCCGAACACGCTGCCGTCGCCGATGCGACCCACCGCATCGCCGGTGACGACAACACCGCATTCAACCGAATTATTATTGACTACCTCGGCCGGCTGGCAAGCGACCGGGTAAAACAGTGCGAAGGAGCCTGAGCACATGACGACCATGATGTTGTTAACCATTTTTGCCATCTCGCTGGTATGCGCTTTTATCGGCACCCGCCTGATGACCTGGACCATCCTGACCGCCGCCGCGCTGGCGCTTTTTGCGTTCACCGGTGAGGTCAACGGTCTGGTGCTGGCACTGGTTGCGCTGCCGTTTGCGGCGGTTGCAGCGGTATTGAACTACCTGCCCTGGCGGCGCCAGTGGCTTTCCGAACCGTTTCTCGCCGCTTATCGAAAAATGACGCCGTCGCTGTCCGATACCGAGCGCGTTGCGCTGGAAGCCGGAACGGTCGGCTGGGAGGGCGAGTTATTTGCCGGCAGGCCGAACTGGAAATCGCTGCTGAAGCGGCGTACGCCCGAGCTGAGCCTAGAGGAACGGGCGTTTCTGGACGGGCCGGTCGAAGAATTCTGCCACCTGCTCAAACAGTGGGAGATCACTCATGAGGAAGCTGATCTGTCTGAGGAAGCCTGGCAGTTCCTGAAAGACAACCGCTTTTTCGGCATGATTATTCCTAAGGAATACGGCGGTCTCGGATTTTCCGCGCTGGCGCACCGCGCGGTGCTGCAGAAAGTCAGCTCCATCAGCGCTGTGGCCGGCTCTACGATTGCCGTACCGAATTCGCTCGGCCCGGCCGAACTGTTGCTGCACTACGGCACCGAGGAACAGAAAAAGTATTACCTGCCGCGGCTGGCCAAAGGCGAGGAAATTCCCTGTTTCGGGCTGACCGGCCCAACTGCCGGTTCCGATGCCACTTCCATTCCCGATTTCGGCATCGTCTGCAAGGGCGAATGGCAGGGCAAGGAAGTGCTCGGCATGCGCCTGACTTTCGACAAGCGCTATATCACCCTGGCACCGGTGGCTACCGTCGTCGGCCTTGCGTTCCGGCTGTATGATCCGGACGGTCTGCTCGGCGGGCAGGAAGACATCGGTATCAGTCTGGCGCTGGTACCGCACGACACACCCGGACTGGACATCGGCCGGCGTCATATGCCGCTGAACATTCCGTTCCAAAACGGACCGATACGCGGCGAAGACATCTTTGTGCCGCTGGACACGCTGATCGGCGGTGCGGCAAAGGCCGGACATGGCTGGCGCATGCTGGTCGAAAGCCTGTCGGTCGGCCGGGCGATCTCGCTGCCGTCATCCGGTACCGGCGGTGCCAAGCTGGCCGCACTGACCACCGGCGCCTACGCCCGGATTCGCAAGCAATTCAATATGCCGATCGGGCGCTTCGAAGGCGTCGAAGAAGCACTGGCCAGAATCGCCGGCCTGACCTATGCGGCCAGCGCGCTGTCAAAGATGACCGCTGTCGCGGTCGATCAGGGCGAACGGCCGGCCGTACCCGGCGCGATCGCCAAATACCATGCGACCGAATACAGCCGCCGGGTGATTACCGATGCGATGGACGTGCACGGCGGCAAAGGCGTGATCCTCGGACCGAAAAACTACCTGGGCCGTGCCTGGCAGGGTGCGCCTATCTGGATCACGGTGGAAGGTGCCAATATCCTGACCCGCAGCATGATGATTTTCGGGCAGGGCGCGATACGCTGCCACCCCCATGTGTTGAAGGAACTGGAAGCGGCCGGACTGTCCGATAGCACAGAACGCCTGAACCGCTTTGACAAAGTGCTGTTTCAGCATATCGGCTTCACCGTGCGCAATGCAGTGCGCAGCTTCATACTCGGTCTCAGCTTCGGCCGCTTCGCCGCGGTACCGAACGACCGGGAAACCGCACCCTACTACCGCAAGCTGTCCCGCTACAGCGCGGCATTTGCTCTGACCGCCGATATTACGATGCTGACATTCGGCGGCAAACTCAAACAGAAGGAAAGTATCTCCGGGCGCCTGGCCGACGCGCTGAGCCAGCTTTATATCTGTTCGGCGATGCTGAAGCGCTTTGAAGACCAAGGGCGGCCGGCAGCGGACCAGCCGGTGCTATCCTGGGCCTACGACGACGCCATCTGGAGCTTGCAGGTTGCGCTGCGCGGAGTCATCGACAATTTCCCCAACCGGGCGATGGCAGCAGTGCTGCGGATGCTGGTCTTTCCGCTGGGTTACCGCGAGCGGCGACCGAACGACCGGCTGACGCACAAGACTGCCCAGTTGCTGATCACACCGTCGGAAACCCGTGACCGCCTGACCGACGGCATCTATAAGTCCGCCGCGGCCGGCCATCCGGTCGGCGTAATGGAGCAACTGCTGCCGCAGGTTATTGCAGTGGAACCGCTGGAACGCAAGCTGAACAAAGCTCTCAAGAAGGGTGATATCACCGGCCTCGGCTTTGACGCCGTGCTGAAACAAGCGGTCGAAAAAGCGGTACTGACCGAAGCGGAAGCGGAACAACTCGAAGCCGTCCAGCGTCAGGTGATGGATATCATTGCAGTCGATGAATTCGATGCCGAACTGCTGAAAGCGGCTCACCGCCCCCGCCCGCAGGCGCTAACCTCGAACGCGGCCTGATTTCAATCCCCGAATTTCAATCACGGTACACGGCTGCTATACTTCCCAGCCCGGCCTCAAAGGCCGGGTTGCTTTAGGTGCCCGATGGCACTGCCATATTGATCCGGCAGTGTCTGGGTGAAACGGGAAGCCGGTGACAATCCGGCACTGCCCCCGCAACGGTGATCGAGTTCGATCAGACCTACAGCCACTGCGCCGACGGCGTGGGAAGGCGTCTGATCCTTATAAACAACTCGTCAGTCCGGAGACCGGCCTGAAGCGTCTGCTAGAGAGCTGCGGCGGGCGGCTTCGGTCTGAACCTACCTCGACCTCCCTCCGCACTCATACGGGTATTCCGTCTTCAGGCCGGAATACGTTGAATTCGCGGGTGTGCGATACGGAGGAACGTATGAACAGAATAATTTTTCCCGCTGCGCTGGCCTTGACCGCAGGCCATGGAATCTATGCTCAGCAAACCAATATTGAAGAACCGGCAGCCGAACAGCAGCGGATGGTCGTCACGGCTTCCCGGCTGGCTGAAAGCCAGGATCAGGCGCTGGCCTCGGTCAGCATTATCGACCATCGGGCCATCGAACTTTCAGCGGCAGAGGATCTGCTGGAGTTGCTGCGGCTGGAGGCCGGCGTCGATATCGTCAGAAGCGGGCCGGCCGGAGCGCAAACCAGCGTTTTTATGCGCGGTACCAACAGCAATCATACTTTGGTACTGATCGACGGCGTACGGGTCTCCTCGACCAATACCGGCGCTTTCGGCTGGGAAAACCTGCCGCTGAATCAGGTCCAGCGCATCGAGATCGTACGCGGCCCGCGCGCCAGCGTTTACGGTTCCGACGCGATCGGTGGCGTGATCCAGATATTCACGCGCACGGATGACTCGCCGCATCTGCGTGTTACCGGCGGCAGCTTCGGCTCCGTGGAAGCCAGCGGCGGTTTGGGCTGGAGGTCGGAGAACAACCGCATCAACCTGGCTGCCGGCTATCGGGATTCCGACGGTTTTTCGGCCCAGAACCCGGCCGGTTTTTCGTTCGACCCGGATGACGACGGCCATGAAAATCAAAACCTGCTGTTGAACGGCAACAGCGCCTGGCGCTCGGGCAGCCTGGGCTACAGCCTGCTGCTGGCCACGACCGAAACCGAGTTTGACCAGGGCATTTCCGATGCCGACCAGCGCCTGGCTTCGATCAGCTACCGCAGCGACCCGCAGAGTTCATGGCATTACCAGATTCAGCTCGGCTACGCCGACGACGAGCTGGATTCCGACTTCGGTTTCTTCAGCACCGCATTCGAATCCAACCGGCTGGACCTGGGCTGGCACAATCAATACCGGTTGAATGCCGATCTGCATCTGCTGTTCGGGCTCGATTACTACGATGAATCCGGCTCCAACGGAACCGGCTATGACGAAAGCCGTGATAACGCGGGGCTCTACCTGGGGGTCAAGCGCAATACCGCGGGTCATGACTTCGAAGCCAGTCTGCGCTACGACGACAACAGCGAATTCGGCAGCGAGGTTACCGGGCAGTTGGCCTGGGGTTATCAGCTCAGCGGGCAATGGCGGATTTTCGCCAGTTACGGCGAAGCGTTCCGGGCACCGAATTTGAATGAGCAGTTCTCGCCCGGGTTCGGCGGTTTATTTGCCGGCAACCCGGACCTGCAGCCGGAGTTTTCCGACAGCCTGGAACTGGGCCTGAACTGGACGCCGGCCGGCAATCAGTCGCTATCCGTCAATCTGTACCAAACCGACATCGACAATTTGATCGCATTTAATGGCGCGGATTTCCAGGCCATTAACATCAACCGGGCTTCAATCGACGGCGTGGAACTGCAATGGGCCTACCGACCGGCCAATTGGCGCATCAAGACCAGCGTGACCTATCAGGATACCGAAGACGAGAGCAATGGCCTGGCGCTGCTCAGGCGGCCGGAATACAAGGCCGCTGCCAATGTCCAGCGCTTGCTGGCCAACGGCGGCTGGATCGGCGGCGAGTTGTTCTACAGCGATTCCCGCCGGGACCTGGGCGGCGATCTGGACAGCTATCAGTTGCTGAATCTGACCGCCGGCTGGCCGGTCGGCGACCACTGGCAACTGGAAGCGAGAATCGAGAACCTGCTGGATGAGGACTACCAGCCGGCGATCGGCTTTAACGCGATGGACCGCGCTGCATTTGCCAGCCTGCATTGGCGGCCCTGATCCGAGATCGCCGGTAACATCTTTGTTATGCTGCGGCGAATGACCATTCGCCGCAGCATATTATTCGCGCTGCTGTTGCTGATCGCCGCTTGCCGGCCGGCGACCGAGCGCTTCGAAGCGCAATTCTACGTCTTCGGTACACTGGTCAATGTGACGGTGGACGGCACCGGCAGGCGGGCGGCCAACGCGTTGTTCGGCGATTTACAGCAGCGCTTTCAGGCCATGCACCGGGACTGGCATGCATGGGAGCCCGGCGAGCTGACCCGTATCAATCAGGCATTCGCTGCCGGCGACAGCATATCCGCACCGGACGATATTCGGCAGTTGATTGCATACGCACAAACCATGGAAACGGCAACCGGCGGGTGCTTCAACGCGGCTATCGGCGGCCTGATCCGGCTATGGGGCTTTCACACCTCGGAATTTCCGGTGCTCGGCCCACCGCCTGAAGTGTCGCAGATTGCCGCCCAGATTGCCGCGCGGCCATCCAGCCTTGATATCGATATCCGCCACGCGACATTGTCCAGCCGCAATCGGGCGGTGCAACTGGATTTCGGCGGCATCGCCAAAGGCTATGCCGTGGATCTGGCTCTGGCTCTGGCCCAAAAACACACGATACCCGCAGCGCTGGTCAATGCCGGCGGCGACCTGGCCGGCTATCGCGATCCGGCGCTACCCGGGACCTGGAAAATCGGCCTCAAAGACCACCGCCAGCAAACCTTGGGCGGGCTGGCGCTGAAGGGCCGGGAAACCGTATTTACCTCAGGCAACTATCAGCGTTTTCGGTACGATGCCCAACAGCGATATCCGCATATTATCGATCCGAGAAACGGCTGGCCGGTTGCGGAAGTGGCCTCGGTGACCGTAGTCGGCCGCCAAGGCTGGCACACGGATGCGGCGACAACCGCGCTGATGGTTGGCGGCGCCGCAGAGTTTGAATCGCTGCTTGCGGCACTGGATATCGAACAGGCAATGATGATTCTGGAAAACGGTGATATTCGAATCACCCGGCAGTTGCTGCAGCGCTTGATTGAGTTCCGGCAGCGCGACCGCGTGATTCAGGTCATCGACCCATAGCGTGCATCGGGCCTAGTAGAGCAACCCGGTTTCCAGCTTGGCCACATCGGACATCATCGACTGGTTCCACGGCGGGTCGAACACCAACTCCACGTCGGCATTCTCAACGGTTGGAATCAGTTCGACCTTGGACCGCACATCGTCGACCAGAATATCGCCCATGCCGCAGCCCGGGGCAGTCAATGTCATTTCAATACAGACGTCGCGCCGGCCGTCGCTGCGGGTTTTTATCTCGCACCGGTAGATCAGCCCCAATTCGACGATATCGACCGGGATTTCCGGGTCATAACAGGTTTTCATCTGGCGCCAGACCAGTTTTTCCACATCCTGATCGGACGCATCGTCCGGCAGTTCGGGGGGTGGTACCGGCTCTTTGCCAATGGCATCGGCATCCCGGCCGGCGACGCGAAACAGATTGCCGTCAACAAATACGGTAAAACTGCCGCCCAGAGCCTGCGTGATATAACCGACGGTACCGGCCGGCAATACCACTTCATCACCGGACGGAATCATCACAACGTCGCAGTCCCGTTCAAAGGTGCACGGTTGGCTGGTATGGCTGTACATAGGTAAAGATTATCAAATTTGCTTCAGAGCAGCAGGCAACCCTACGGAGCGGGCGCAAGACACCTTAGATATGGGGCTGGAGCAGGGCCGCTCAAGCGTGAACCCAACTGGCGGTGGTTTCGACCGGCTGCATTAAACCCTTTGCCCGCCAAAACCATCCAATCTTGTTAGGCCAATCTTGTTAGGAGCTTGTAAATGAGGGCAGCACTATGATTCACCGAAACACCGTATCCGTCATCATCGGCGCAGCATTGTTTCTGGCCGTTCCCGCGCTCAGCGCGGACAACTGCAAGTACGAACGCCGGCTGGACACCCGCGTGGACCTGAGCAATGCGGCCACACTGGCCGTGATCGCCAAAGCGGGTTACCTGGAGATCAATGGCGAGGCCGGTTCCGACCAGGCTGTCGTCAAAGCACGGGCCTGTGCATCGAAGCAGGACTGGGTGGATGACATCCAACTGGACACGGATAGCGGGCCCGATGCCAGGATCGAGGCCGTCTTGCCGGATCTGGATGGTCATGACTGGGGCAAACAGTATGCTTATCTGGACCTTGAGATCAGTCTGCCCAGCGACATCGACCTGGAAGTCAAGGACAGCAGCGGCCGCGCTGAAATATACAACGTCGGTGCAATCAGGTTGTTTGATTCTTCCGGCGACCTGCTGCTGGACGGCACCGCCGGGCCGGCAAATGTGTCGGATTCCTCCGGCGACCTGGAATTGCGAAATATCGGCGGTTCACTGGAAGTTCGCGACAGTTCCGGCGATATAGACGCGGAGGACATTAACGGCGATTTCACGATCCGGGCCGACAGCTCCGGCAGCATTTTCGCCAAAGAAGTTCGCGGCCAGGTACATGTTCACGTTGACAGCTCAGGCGATATCCGCTTCAAGCGGGTGGACAGGGATGTAATTATCGACCGCGATTCCTCCGGAAGCATCTGGGTGGAAGATGTGGCCGGCGATTTTGAAGTTGGGCGGGACGGCAGCGGCAGCATTCGATATAAGAATGTCGGCGGCCAGGTCGATATTCCGGAAAATAAGTATTAAAGGAGTCTCGCGCCCAAAGGCACTGCTACAGGCATTGGGTTCTCAAAGGGCGGAGTAACCCGGAAACCTGGCTTCCCTGACACCCGCCTCGGCAGTCGCGTTAAGCTCTCATGACTAACAGCGCCCGCACCAGGGGTTGCCTGCGGCTTCATCATAAAAACGGGCGGTGCGCTGATGCGCCCGCCCGTTCTAGAACTTCGCAATCCGCGTCAGTCCATCTTTGGCGTCAGCCCATCTTTGATTGCAGATAGTTCTCCATCCCGATTTTCGCGATCAGGCCCAACTGCGTTTCCAGCCAATCCACGTGCTCTTCTTCTGAATCCAGTATCGACTGGAGCAGATCCCGGCTGACATAGTCGGCCGCCCCTTCGCAGTACTGAATCGCCTCTCGCAGCAGCGGAATCGCGACCATTTCCAGTTTCAGGTCGCACTCGAGCATTTCCTGGCAGTTTTCGCCAATCATCAGCTTGCCGAGGTCCTGCAAGTTGGGCAGCCCTTCCAAAAACAGAATCCGCTCCACCAATTCATCGGCGTGCTTCATTTCATCGATAGACTCGTGGTACTCGTGTTCCGCCAGTTCCTTCAGGCCCCAGTCCTTATACATGCGCGAGTGCAGAAAGTACTGATTGATGGCTGTCAGTTCGTTATACAGCACCTTGTTCAAATACTCGATGACCTTGGCATCGCCTTTCATGAATACGCTCTCCATATATCGCGGTTTAATTTATTGTGCATAGCTTACTGAAGTCTGTATCGGAATGTTTGAACGCGAATTATTCTAATTTGCAAATACCGTATGCATGGCCGTCGCAGGTTCAAAAAAAACCGGAACCAGGCTCCGGGTCTCTCAATCGTTTCAATGGTCAACCGGCCCGTAGCTCAATTTGACCCACGTTAACGACCAAATCGTTTTAAGGAAGCGGCACCGGCACTACAGGCGGAGAACTCCAGCTCAGCAAAATTTACGCAGCGCTGCCAACAACCTGCAACGGTAGCGGATAGCTGTCCCGGGAGATTTTCCGTGGCTCGGAATGGTGGTCTTTAAGGATGGTATTGGCCATGTCCGCGCAGCGACCGCAAGAACTCGAGCAGCCGGTTGCCATGCGCAATTCACGCATCGTTCTGACGCCTCGATCCGCGGCCAGCTTGATTTGACGCTCCGTAACGGCATTGCAGACACAAATGTACATGCCGATATTTAAATGCAAATGAGAATGATTGTCAATTGCTTTTAATCGTTCGAAGCGCTTTCAGGCGTGGAGGAAACTGGCCACGCCGTTCAGAAACATCTGTACCGCGATCGCGACCAGGAGCATGCCCATCAGCCGTTCTAGTGCAATCAGACCGCGCTTGCCCAGAAATTTCTCCAGCGGTGTTGCAATCAACAAAATGGCGCCGGTCACCAGCCAGGCCGCCAGGGTTGCAATCGTCAGATTCAGGTAGGCGCCTTGCTGGTCACTGGCCAGAATCAGCAGCGTCGCAATCGCCGACGGGCCCGCTATCATCGGTATTGCCAGCGGCACCAGCAGCGGCTCACCGTCGATATCCTCTTCGACCTGGGCCGAGCGCGGGACCGGAAAAACCATTTTCATCGCGATAATGAAAAGGATAATCCCGCCAGCCACCTGTATCGACTCCTGGCTGAGTTGCAGCGCCCGCAGGATGTACTGGCCGAAGTACAAGAACAACAGCAAAATCAGCAGTGCGAGAAACAACTCGCGAATGATGACCTTTAGGCGCCGGGCCGGGCTGACGTTCTGCAGTACCGACAAAAATATCGGAATGTTCCCGAGCGGGTCCATGGTCAGAAACAGCAGCGTTGCGGCGGACAGGATATCCATCGCGTGGCTTCAGTCGGCCGGCATGCCGACAGCCGGCTTTACCAGCGGTTCGAAGTGCGCCAGTGCCTGTTTGTAAACCCTGCGCTTGAATTTGATCACATTTTTCGACGGGTACCAGTAGTCAACCCAGCGCCAGCAATCGAACTCGGGCTCGTCGCCGCAGTTCAGCCGGAACTGGTTTTCCTGGCCGAGGAACCTGAGTAAAAACCAGACCTGTTTCTGGCCGATGCAGACCGGTTTGGTATCGTGCCGGCGATACCGCGCCGGCAGCCGGTAACGCAGCCAGCCCGGTGTCGAACCGATAACCTCGACATGCTGCGGCAGCAGACCGGTTTCTTCGCGCAGCTCGCGGTACATGGCTTCCAGCGGCGTCTCATCGCTGCGCATGCCGCCCTGCGGAAACTGCCAACCGTCGTTGTGCACCCGCTTGGCCCAGAACACCCGCCCGTCATCGCGGTAGATCACGATCGCAACATTCGGCCGGTATCCGTCGGGGTCAATCATTCAACGTGCTCAAACTGGTTGTGGTGATGTGCTTATGCTAATGTCGACGCCATTCGACAGCCGGCATATTAATCAATTCCCACAGGCGATGCCAAACATTCGACCCGCGCATGCGCTGATCTACCTGATCGCATTTTCACTGTTCAGTTTCGCCATGGCACTGGCGGTCGGCTCGGTTAAGATTCCATGGGGCGACATTTTGCCCGCGTTGTTCAATCCCGAAGGCTCGGCTACCGGCGAACTGGTACTCAAGCTGCGCCTGCCTCGAGCGCTGGCCGCGTGGCTGACCGGCGCGATGCTGGCACTGGCCGGTTGCCTGATGCAGGTGCTGCTGCGCAACCCGCTGGCCGATCCTTATGTGCTCGGCGTTTCGGGCGGCGCCGCGTTTGCCGCGCTGCTGGCTATCAGCCTCGGGCTGGCAGCGGCCTGGATGCCGGCAGCGGCTTTCGCCGGCGCATTGCTGTCGATGATCACGGTATTTGCGTTAGCGCGCGGCAGCGGCCCCTGGAGCACCGCACGGCTGCTGCTGACCGGTGTGGTAATGGCAGCCGGCTGGGGGGCACTGATCAGCCTGGTCCTGGCCTTGAGCCCGGATAATTCCCTGCGCGGCATGCTGTTCTGGCTGATGGGGGATTTGTCGCTGGCCAGGCTTTCGGTGTGGATACCGCTGGCATTCGCCGTCCTGCTCGCCTGGTCGCTGCTCAGAGCGCGCAGCCTGAACGTACTAGCACTGGGTGAGACCAGTGCCCGCCTGCTCGGCGAGAACATCCAGGGGCTGCAATGGCAAATCTACCTGGTGGGTTCATTGCTGACTGCAACCGCCGTTTCGCTGGCCGGCAGCGTTGGCTTTATCGGGCTGATCATTCCGCATCTGATGCGCCTCGCGGTCGGCGCCGACCACCGTATTTTACTGCCGGCCGCCGTATTGTTCGGCGGCAGTTTTTTACTACTTGCAGATACGCTGGCCAGAACGCTGCTGGCGCCCCAGCAACTACCGGTAGGGGTGGTGACGGCACTGACCGGCGTACCGATGTTTCTGCTGTTGTTGCGCCGCGCACGGTTCGTTCGATGAAGTTTCGCTGCGAACATCTCGAGGTCCGCATCGGCGATGTCCTGGTCGCCGAAGACCTGAACCTGCAACTGCGACCGGGGCAATTCTGGGGGCTGCTCGGCCGCAACGGTGCCGGTAAAACCACGCTGTTGCTCAGTCTGGCCGGACTCAGGCCGCCAAACCACGGACGGCTTATTTTCAACGAAAAACCCTTACCGCAGTGGCCACGCCGCAAGCTGGCGTGCCACCTGAGTATGCTGCAACAGCACACGGCCTATTTGTTCGACGCGACGGTGCAGCAGACCGCGCTGATCGGACGCCACCCCTATATCGGGCCGTGGCAGCGGGAAGGGGCCCGGGACCGGCAGATTACCGCCGATGCGCTCGAACGGCTGGGCCTGGCAAGCCTGGCCACGCGCAGCGTAACCACGCTTTCCGGCGGCGAGGCCCGGCGGCTGGCCCTGGCCACGCTGCTGGTGCAAGATGCCGAACTCATGCTGCTGGACGAACCCACCAACCACCTCGATCTCAGCCATCAGGTGCAAATCATGCAGTTAATCCGCAGACTGATTACTGATGGCGGAAAATCCGCTTTCGCCGCGCTGCACGATATCAACCTGGCCGCGCGCTATTGCAGCCATATCCTGATGCTGCTCGGTAACGGGCAGTGGCTGGCCGGTACGGCCGAGGAAGTCATCGACGAAGCCAACCTGTCGCGCCTCTACGCGCACGAAATCCGGCGCGTCAGGCACCCGGATTCCGGTGACTACTGGGTTGCTTCGGATTCGGCCGCTTCCTGATCCGTGCGCCGCTGATACAGCTTGCCCAGCGACCAGGCCACCCAGCCCCAGGCCACCACGATGGGCACGAAGATCCAGGCCATGGCCTGCAGGGACAGGCCGAGGACCGTCAGGCCCTTGAAAACCCAGACCGCGGTGACGTCGCTGCCGCGGTAGACGAAGGTGTCGATAAAGTTCTTGGACTTGTACTTGCTGGAGCGCGGCACCACAGTAAACAGCATTTCCTTGATCGGCCAGACCATGCCGTAGTTGAACGAACGCTGTGCAACCTGTACTGCGGCAAACAGCGCCAGTGTCAGCATACTGCCGATCAGGCTCAGGCCGGCCGCCAGTACGATCGGCACGATTAACGCGGTTTTCGCGATTCCGAACCGGGTGACCAGGCGCGAGGTGATAAAGAACTGCAGAATAAAAGTGCCGACCTGGGTCCACATGTTCAAGTTCGCGAAAAACGCATTACGCCGATCGAAATCGGGTATGGAATCGCCGACCAGAGTCGCCATCCCGTTGTAGAGGAAGGTCGCAACAAAATTGTGGAACAGCATCAAAAAGCAGATCAGAAACAGGTATTTCGAGTTCAGCACTTCGGTGATGCCGTCAAACAGACCGCCACCGATTTCTTCTTCGCCGGTACGCTGAATATTCGGATTGGAAAAACGCCCCATGATCACCGCCGCCAGCGTTGCACCGAGCAGCAGCAGCGCCGCCAGTATCATCAGATTTCTGGAACCGATCTGTTCGGCATAATGTTTGGTCAGCAGCGATCCGGCCAGCGCGCCGACACTGCCGCCGGCGATGATTACGCCGAACAGCCGCCGGCCCTGGCCGGGCCGAAAGACATCCACCATGAAGCTCCAGAATATCGACACGACAAACAAGTTGAAAACGCTGGCCCAGATGAAATAGGTCCGCTGTAACCAGACCGCCGTTTGCTCACCGGCGAAATTGGCAATAAAAAATACCAGGTTCAGGAAAAAAAACAGATAGATGACCGGAATAAACGTCTTGCGCTTATAACGCGAAACCAGAAAGCCGAACAACGGCACCATGACCAGCATGGTCAGGAAAGTGCCGGTATACAGGTATGACAGCACTTCATGGTTGCCGGCGCCCATGGATTCCCGAATCGGCCGCAGCAAATACCAGCAAAACAGCAGAATAAAGATATAGCAGAATGCGGTGACTACCCGCGCGCCCTCGCCAGGCTCGATTTTCAGCAGGCGCTGCAGCGCATTTTCCTGAGTTTTGTCCAGTACCAGATCAGACACGCAGACGGCCTCGGTTTTGGGCTGCCGCGAAGCGTACCATATGCCGGGTCTTTGCTGGCAGTCCGCCGGCGCGGCCGGCTAGCCGCCCATGACCGAGACCGGCTGGCCGGGCTGCAGCCGCTCGTTGCCGCGGACAACCACCTGGTCGCCGGCGTTGATCTCGCCTTGTATTTCGATCAGCTCACCGCTGCCGATGCCGGTGGTGACTTCGACCCGCCTGGCCGTATTGTCGCCATTGATCACGAATACCGCCGTGCTGCCGGAGCGCAGAACCAGCGCATCGCGCGGCACCGCAACGACTTCGCGCCGGTCGGACATCGGGATGGCGACTCTGACCGTCTGGCCGACCGGAAAACTGTCCGCGTCGATATCCAGCCGCAGTTCGAATACGTGCGTGTCTTCGTCTCCGACCGCAACAACAGTGCGGACAGCGCTCGCCTCAATCCGCTCCCCCATTCGAATCTCAATAGTATCGCCGATACTGACATAGGGCATGTACTCCAACGGTGCGCGGGCGATGATTTCCAGGCTGCCGGGGTTCAGCACTCGAACGATTTCGGTGCCGACGCCAACCAGTTCGGCCGCTTCGCGCAGGCGTTCGACGATCACGCCATCGAACGGCGCCTTGACGACGAATTTTCGAATCTGGTCGTTGACCTGCTCCAGCCGGGCCCTATTGACCGCCAGTTCGCTGCGCGCGACATCGCGATCGGACCGGACCTGATCGATCTGGGTAGCCGCCGCCAGATTGGCCTTTTCGAGCTGGGTCAGCCGATTTTCTTCCGATTCCAGATACTGCAGGCGCGCTCTTGCACGCTGCACTTCCGCTTCCAGTTCGGTCTTCTGCAAACGCAGATTACTGTCTTCGATCACCGCCATGGTATCGCCTGCCTTCACCGGCGTGCCGACATCTTCCACGCTTAGCAGCCGCCCCCCGACTTCGGCTGAAATCCGCGCATTGGAGCGGCTGACTACAGTACCGGGTACCAGGGTCATCGGCGCCATCTGTTCCAGGGTTGCATTCGCAACCTTGACCTGTGCGGGCGGCGGTCCCTGCTGTGCCTGCAATGCATCCGCCAGCAGCAGTCCCGTGGCAGCTATTCCGATTGCACAACTAAACAACAAACGATTCATACGGTTTGGGCCTTTTTGAAAAACGGTATTTTCTGTATCCAGGAGGCGCTGGCCTCGCCGGCCTCCTCATTAATTCTCAGCAAGCTCGGCAACAGCAACAGCGTAAACAAGGTGCTGGTTAGCATACCGCCGACGATCACAGCCGCCAAGCCGCGGTACAGCTCGGTGCCGGAACCCGGAATCAGCATCAACGGCAGCATACCGAAAATGCTGGTCATGGTGCTCATCAGGATCGGGCGCAGACGCAATCTGACCGCGCTTTCGACCGCGTCCCGGCGCGACTTGCCCTCGCGCTCGGCGTCGCGGGCCCGGTAGACCAGCAGAATGGCATTATTCACCACCAGACCAAGCAGAATCACGAAACCGATCATGGTCAGCAGATCCATCGCCTGCCCGCCCGAAGAGATCAGCAGCAGATCCATAATGCGCAGTGACGCGATGCCGCCGACGGTGGCCATCGGAATCGTCAGAATAACCAGCAGACTGTCCTTGAAAGACCGGAACAGCGCTGAAATCAACAAATACAGGATAACGATGGCCAGCAGAAAACTGCCGGACAGGCTTTTCAGCGCATCGTTCAGCGCTTCGGCCGTACCGCGGTAGGTAATCGACGCGCCGTCTGGCAACTGGCTCCTGATGGTTGGCGCAACCTGCTCATCAATCGTCGCGATCGCGGCTTCCAGCGGCATTCCGGGCGGCGGCGTCACTTGCAAAGTCAATGTGCGCCGCCGGTCAATGCGCCGTATCTGGGTCGGCCCGGCAGTACGCACCAGCGATGCCAGTTCGCCGATCGTCTGTATTTCGCCGCTGGCAGTGGCCACCGGAATCGCAGCCAGTTCTTCGGGCGAATACCATTGTTCGGCGCGCAAAATGACGTTCAGACGCCGGTTGCCATCGAAATATTCGCCGAGGAACGCGCCGTCGCCTAACGCACGGACCACCGTCGCCATGCGCGCGCGGTTCCAGCCGACCTCGGCAATACGGCGGTCATCGGGGACCAGTCGCAGCTCCGGTTCGGCCAGTTCCAGACCGGGCAGCGGCCGCACATTGGCACCCGGCAACGCCTGGCTGATCGCGCCGAAGCCGCTGCGGCCGGCGGCCAGCAACGATTCGAAATTTTCCGCCTGAAGGTCCACATCAATGCGCCGGCCGCCGCGGACGCCGCCGAAAATCGGTGCGCGGTTGGCAAAGCCGAAAGTATCCGGAAAACCCTGTATCAGCTCACTATTGATCAAGCCCAGCAGCTGATCCACCTCGCCGTCATTGACCGCCCGGGCACCGAAAAACGCACCAAAACCATTGAATACGCCGAGGAAGTAGCTCTCCAGCGCCGGTTCGCGGCGACCGTCCAGAAACGGCACCATGCGCTGGTCGATCACGCTGGTCAGCTCACGCTCCGCGGTGTCGATACCCAGACCCGGCGGCGTGACCAGGAAACCGAACAGGAAATTCTGCCGGCCTTCCGGCAGGTAATCCGCCGACGGCTTCAGCGCGATGGCCAGGCCAATGGGAATTAGGGTCAGCACGGCGATCCAGGACCAGCGGCGGCGCGGCGAATCGGTAAGCCGCATGATCAGATTGGTCAGGCTCCGCCACCAGTGACGATGGCTGTCTTCGATCGTGCTGCTTTTAATCCAGTTGGACGCGGCGGCCGGCAACACCGTCACCGCAACGATCAACGACGCGATCACTGCGACCGAGATAGTGATCGCCAGATCGCCGAATAGCTGACCGGCCTCGTCCTTTAAGAACACCACCGGCATAAAGATCGCGACCGTGGTCGCGGTAGAGGCCAGCAACGCCCCCCAGACCTGCGAGGTCCCGCGTTCGGAAGCTTCGTCCCCTTCCCGGCCCTGCTCGCGCTGTCGGAATATATTCTCGAGCACCACGATCGCCGCATCCAGCACCATACCGGTCGCAAAGGCCAGACCGGCCAGCGAAATGATATTCAGGGTCCGGCCGACCGCATCCAGCATGACGAACGCAACGAACAAACACAGCGGAATCGCCAGCGCGACGATCAGCGTCGCACGGAATTTGCGCAGGAACCACCACAGCACGCCGACCGCCAGCAACATGCCCAGAACCAGGTTGTTACGCACCATGCGCACGGAGGCCTTGATATAAATGGTTTCATCGTAAACCTGAGTAATGGTAAGCCCGGCCGCATCAATTTCATTGCGCGCTAGATCGTCCACGGTTTCCTTCAGATCGGCCATGACCTGCAAAACGTTGACGCCGGATTCCGGTACCACATTCATTGCGATGGACGGTCCGCCATTCTGGCTCAATACGCCGTTACGATCCTGCATTGCCAGTTCCACCCGTGCGACATCCCGCAGCTTCACCGGCCTGCCGTCGCGCCATTCCAGCACCAGGTCGCCCAGACTCTGAACCTCGTATTTGCCGGAAAAACGCAGCGTATACTGGCGCCGGCCTACCTCGGTATTGCCGGCCGACACATCAGCGTTGCTGCCGAGCTGGGCCGAGATCGCAGTCAGATCAACCCCGATGTTGGCCGCTTTGTAGGGATCGAAGGTGATCCGGACTTCGTACGGGCGGCCGCCGAAGGCCGCCGTGGAGGAAACGCCGGGAACCCGCTCAATCCGCGTGCGGATCACCTCGTTGACGAAGTCCTGGTAGGTCACGATATGCCGGTCATTGTCCGGTTTCGGCCGGATCGCAAACCACGCGATGGTGTCCCCGAACTGATTGCCGCCGACGCTGATGACCGGCTCGTTCGCATCGGTCGGGTAACGCGGCACCTGGTTCAACCGGTTCATCACCTCGATCAACGCCCGATTCATGTCCGTTTCGATGTCGAATTCCAGCGTGATGTTGCCATTGCCGTTGGAAGCCGAAGACTGCATCTGCCGCAGGCCCGGCAGGCCGCGCAGCACGTCTTCCTGCGGCTCGACGATTTCCGACTCCACCTCCGGCGGTGCCGACGCACGCCAGCCGGTGCTGATGGTAATAATCGGGCGCTCCACGTTCGGGGTAAGCTGAACCGGCAGCCGGTTGATGCTCAACACGCCGAAAATGGTCACCAAAATGGCCGCCACAGCGACCGCGACAGGGTTACTTAGAGACAAGCGAGTCAGCGTCACGTTGAGCTCCCGTTAACTGCCAGCCGGCCGGAAAACATACTGGAACGATCCAGCCTCCAGCCGGTCAGGGTTTCAAAATATTCACGTAGCTGGGCCACCGAATCCTCAAACGGACGCAAATGGCCGGCCGCCCGGGCCTGCATTACGCCGCCTTCCATCACCGTCAGCACGAAGCGCGCCACCGCATCGCGGTCGAGCGCATCCGGAAGACCGTCGGCCTGTTCCAGCCAGCCACGAATGATGGCCACCCAGTTGTCGAAATTGCGTTCGATAGCGGGCCGCACCTCCGGGTGGGTGTCGCTGACTTCCAAAGCCAGGTTGCCGACCGGGCAGCCCATCCGGCATTCGTTGTCCAGCATGAACTGCCGGTACCAGTCCATCAGGCAGAAAATCCGCGCAATCGGATCCGCCTCGGCATCTTCCAGCGGCTGCATAATCAATGGATAGAGGTTTTCCTCATACCAGTGCAATACACCTTTGAGCAATTCGTCCTTGCTGGCAAAAAAATGGTACAGGCTGCCGGAATTGACTCCGGCTTCGCGCAGTATCGTCGCCACACCGGTGGCCGCATAGCCCTGCTCATGAAATAAGCGGGCAGCGGCTTCGACAATGCGATTTCGAGTCTCCAGGCTCATTGATTCGACAGCAATTGGTTTGATCCCGTTACAAATGTCGAGGATTTACAACTTGAATGATCGTTCAAGTTATATTGTATAGGGTACATGAAAGACGCCAAGTCCGCTGCGTTGAAGGGATCAGGCTTTTCGACCAACAGAACCGGCCGTGCCGCAGCGAAGCGCTGTCGGTATGCAAACCGTTGCATCTCAGCCGCAGCGGGTTATGATGGCGCAGTTGCTGTACGCCGGCGTATGCTCAATGAGTTTATGCCCTAAAAGGAATGAGTAAGACCGCTTTGGAATACGATGACATTATAGTTGGTGCCGGTTCATCCGGCTGCGTTCTGGCTAACCGCCTGAGTGCCAACCCCGCTAACCGGGTGTTACTGGTTGAAGCGGGCGGACGCGACTGGAATCCGCTAATTCATATGCCGGCCGGTCTGGCCAAGCTGGTCGGCTTCAAGTCGATCAATTGGGATTTTGAAACCGAACCGGAAGCCGAACTCGGCAATCGGCGCCTGTACTGGCCGCGCGGCCGCGTGCTCGGTGGTTCCAGCTCCATCAACGCGATGTGCTACTGCCGCGGCCACCGGAAAGACTACGATGCGTGGGCGACCGGCGGTGCGACCGGCTGGGGATTTGACGATGTGCTGCCATATTTTATGCACGCGGAAGACCAGCAACGCGGCGCATCGGAATTTCACGGTGTCGGCGGACCGCTGTCGGTAGAAGACCTGAAATACCGCAACCCGCTGTCCCAGATATTTATCGACGCCGCCCTTGAAGCCGGCTTTGATGCAACCGACGACTTCAACGGGCCCCAGCAGCGGGGTTTCGGTTACTATCAGGTCACGCAGCGTAATGGACAGCGCTGCAGCACTGCGGTCGGCTACCTGCGCCCGGCGATGGAGCGCGACAATTTATCAGTGATGACCGGCGCGATGACCGAGAAAGTGATTCTCGACGGCAACCGGGCCGTTGCGATTACGGTCAATGTGAAAGGTCGGCAAAGAACCATTCACGGCAACCGGATCATTCTGGCCGGCGGCGCGATCAATTCGCCCCAGTTGCTGATGTTGTCCGGCATCGGCGATGCCGATCATCTGCACGGCACCGGCATCGCCGTCAACCACCATTTGCCGGGCGTCGGCGCGAACCTGCAGGATCATCTGGATATTTGCACCCTGGTGGCGAGCAACACGAAGGCCACGTACGACCACCTCAACGAAGTGATGGTCGGCCTGAAGTACTACTTCGGACGGCGCGGACCGGGCTGCTCGAATATTGCCGAAGCCGGCGGCTTCATCGTCAGCCGGTATGCCGACGACGACCGGCCGGACATCCAGATGCACTTCGTTCCGGCGCTGCTGGACGACCATGGCCGAAGCCGCATGGATGGCTACGGCATGACCATCCACGCCTGCCCGCTGCGCCCGAAAAGCCGTGGACATATTCGCCTCAAGTCTGCCGACCCGGCCGCAGCGCCGGCAATCACGGCCAATTACCTGAGCGAGGAATACGACCGCCGAATGATCGTGGAATGCGCCAAGCTGAGCCGGGAGATATTCCGGCAGCCGGCTTTTGCGGCCGTCCGCGGCGAAGAAATCTACCCGGGCGCCGAAGTCGGCTCGGACCAGGACCTGCTGGAGTTCATCCGCCGCAAGGCTGAAACCATCTACCATCCGGTCGGAACCTGCAAAATGGGTACGGACGATGATGCGGTGGTCGATCCGGAATTGAACGTTCGCGGAATCGACGGACTGAGTGTGGTCGACGCGTCCGTAATGCCCAGCCTGGTGTCCGGCAATACCAATGCTCCCACCATCATGATCGCCGAGAAGTTCGCGGCTGCCCCGGCGGCGGCACCCGCAGCCCAGGCTGCTGCCTGATTCACCGCAGACCGGGGTCGCGACCCCAAAACTCTCGCACTAATTCCAGCCTGAAGCCGCTTCCAGCGTTTCGGCTCAGGAAGCCAATATCGGCAATGGGGTATGAATCGCCGCGCAGACCGCGCGCAGCAGCTCCGCTTCAGCCGATGTCACCTGTTGATCGTGGGTGACGGTTTCGATCAGTCCGGCAACCAGTTTTTCCTTGGCCTTGGGTTTCAGCCGGTCAAGCTTCTCCAGGGTTGTATCCAGCGCGGCCTGCCAATCCGCCGGCGCGCTGAGCTGCGCATCTGCCGGCAGACCCATGGTCTGCAGCCCGTGGCTGAATGCAGTACGTCCGTCGCGGCCGCGCTCATGCCCGTGAGCGGCGAGTATAGCGGTCAGTTGCACCACTTCGGCCCGGCAATCGTCCAGATCGAGCTTGCCGCTGCTGCGCGATTGCCGCGGATTCATCGCATCCGTCAGATAGACCCGTACCAGCTTTGCCAGCACATATTCATATAACTCGATACGGCCGTCTGCCTGTATCAGACCCTGCACCGTTTCCAGCAGTTCTTCCAGATACTCCCGCGGCCGGCGCTTCAATGCCGGAAAGGCCAGTTCCATCAGCGCCAGACGCTGCTCCGGCGCCACCTCCGGCATCGTGCCTTGCAGCGCGCGAACCTGCCGTTCCGAATCATCGCCCATGCGCTGCGCGACGATCAGCAACTGTTGCTCGCGGATTTCCGGTTTCGGGTCGAGCAGCAACAGGAAAAGCACTTCCGGCGCCCATTCGGTCGAATGGGCGGCAGCCTGGACATCATCCGGAATCGAACCGGCCAGCAGGGCCGCCATCAGCAGCTTGTCCCAGTCCGGATTACCGATCTGGTCAATGATATTGCGCGCATCGAACAGGCCGTCACGCTGCTCTTGCTTGGCCTCGCGCTCTTCGCGCTCGGCTTCCTGCCGGCTTTGCCGCTCGAGCCGCTGAGCCAGAATTTTCAGCTCTTCTTCCTGAAAATCGGGCTGAATGCGCCGAATGCGTTCCAGCAGCGGCGGGTGCGTTGCGAAAAGATGAGCAGCCTGGCCCTGCCCGAACAGCATATGGGCAACTTCTTCGGCATCGGTTTCCAGATAGGAGCCGTTGGAATACACAGCGATCTTCTTCAAGGCTCCAGCGATGCCTTCGGGATGCCGGGTAAACTGTACGGCTGACGCGTCGGCCAGGTATTCGCGCCGGCGGCTGACCGCGGCCTTGATCCAGCGCCCGAAAAACAAGCCGATGTAGCCGATCAGCATCACCGCCAGTGCAATCACCACGATAGCGCCGGCGCCTCCCTCCTTGCTGCTGCGCGTATAACGCGCGCCATGCAGTACCTTGCGGCCGATGATCGCCAGCAGCAGAATACCGAACAGCACCCCCATCAGACGGATGTTCAGACGCATGTCGCCGTTGAAGATATGGCTGAACTCGTGCGCAATCACGCCCTGCAATTCGTTGCGATCCAGTTTTTCCAGCGTACCGCGCGTCACCGCTATCGCCGCGTCGGAAGGCGAGAAGCCGGCCGCAAATGCATTGATTCCGGGTTCTTGTTCCAACACGTAGATTTCCGGCACCGGGACACCGGCCGCCAGCGCGATTTCCTCGACCACGTTGCGCAGCCGCCGCCGCAGCGGATCGCGGGTATCGGAATCGACCAGGGTACCACCCAGATCGCGCGCGACCTTGCCGCCGCCGGCACGAAGGCTGGCTACTTTGAACAGGCTGGACAGCCCGATCAGCCCGGCGGTGCCCGCACTGCCGAACGCCAGCGGCTGCCAGTTGCTGGCTAGAAATGCCGGGCTGAACAACGCGGGGCCATTCGCCAGGCTGTCGCTGTTCAGCCCCAGCACCAGCATCATCACGAAATCCACTGCGACCACGATGGCCAGTACCGCCAAAATAAACAGCACGATCAGCCAGCGCGACTGCCGGCGGGCCTGGTCCTGATGTTCAAAGAAGTTCATGCTCGCACTCTGTCGATTCCGACCGCAGCTATAACGGCGGCGTCATCGCCGCCAAACCGGCAGTCCGCAACGTTACCCCTGCCGATCGGGCGCTATTCGAAGGAAACCTGCGGTACTTCGCGCTTCGCTTCGTCTTCGATGTCCAACAGCTCCGCCGGGCCGAAATTGAACGGGCCGGCCAGCAGATTGTTCGGGAAGGATTCGCGCAGCGTGTTGTAGTCCATCACCGAGTCGTTATAAGCCTGCCGTGCAAAGGCGACTTTGTTTTCGGTGGTTGTCAGCTCTTCGGACAACTGCATCATATTCTCGTTGGCTTTCAGGTCCGGATAGGCCTCGGACAACGCGAACAGGCGGCCGAGTGCACCGGACAGACCCTGCTCGGCCTGAGCCAGTTGCTTCATGGCCTCGGGATCGCTCGGGTCCTTGGCTGCGTTCTTCAAACCGTTGACCGCAGCGTTGCGGGCATTGATCACGGCTTCCAGGGTCTCGCGTTCATGGCTCATGTAGCCCTTCGCCGTTTCTACCAGATTCGGTATCAGGTCATGCCGCCGGGTCAACTGGACGTCGATTTGCGCAAACGCGTTCTTGTAGCGGTTGCGGCCGGCTACCAGACGATTGTAGATGGAAATAATGAATAAGATCAGGGCGACGATGATACCCAGAAAAATTAACATACCCGTCATAACGACCTCTCCCTATGAGTCTGATTCGGTATACGAACAGTGAAATCTGCCGAAGCGTAACGCGCTGCTGGCGATGATCCTAAACGCCGCCCGTATTTCATTTTGCACATTGTCGGCCACCATCGCCGGGACCGTGCATAGGAGCCGCAGGCGACCCGCCGGAGCGGGCGCCGTGAAGCATGGCTTCTTCGCTTCAGCGAAACCGCCGTCTGACTCCACCTGCACTACGAAAGACGCGGGTGCGAGACTCCTTCTCCGCTCAGTTTAGCAAAAAAAGTGTGGGCGGCACTCTGAAGAAAGTCACAGGCAGTGTCGGCTAGGTTTTTGATCCGGCTCGGCTTTTCTCGAGCCTGGCCCAGGAATCACGCAGTGCCACGGTACGGTTAAATACCGGCTTTCCCGGTGACGAATCGCGGCTGTCCGGCGTGAAGTAACCGACGCGCTCGAACTGGAAATACTCGCCTTCGCCGGCCGCTGCCGCCGAGGGTTCGACATAGCCGCTGGCCAATTGCAGGGAATCCGGGTTGATAAAGGTTTTGAAGTCCACCGATCTATCGGCCTGCGGGTTCGGTACGCTGAACAGTCGGTCGTACAGGCGGAATTCGGCGGCCACCGCATGCGCGGCGGATACCCAGTGTATCGTGCCTTTTACCTTGCGCTGCGCGCCCGGCATACCGGAGCGGGATTCGGGGTCGAAGCTGCAATGCAGCTCGGTGACATTGCCATCGTCGTCCTTGATGACTTCATCGCACCGAATGATAAACGCATTGCGCAGGCGGACTTCGCCGCCCGGTTTCAGCCGGAAGAATTTCTTCGGCGCGTCCTCCATAAAGTCGTCGCGTTCGATCCACAACTCGCGGCTCAGCGGAATTTCGCGGTTGCCCATCTCAGGGTTCTGCGGGTGCCTCGGTGCGTCAAGCTGCTCCATTTTGTCATCGGGGTAGTTGCTGAGGATGACTTTCAGCGGATTTAACACCGCCATCGCGCGCGGCGCGGTCTCGTTCATATCATCGCGCACGACGTTTTCCAGCACCCCCATCGGAATAATCGACACCGATTTAGTCACGCCGACCATCTCGCAGAACTTTCGAATTGAGCGCGGCGTGTAGCCGCGCCGGCGCAAACCTGCAATGGTCAGCATCCGCGGATCGTCCCAGCCGGAAACCAGACCTTCTTCGACCAACTGATTCAGTTTGCGCTTGCTCATCACGGTGTAGTCGAGATTCAGTCGGGAGAATTCAATTTGGCGCGGCCGGCTCGGCGACGGAATATGGTCCAAAAACCAGTCGTACAACGGGCGGTGGTCCTCAAATTCCAGCGTGCACAGGGAATGCGTAATGCCTTCGATAGCATCGGAAATGCCATGCGCGAAGTCATACATCGGATAGATATGCCATGCATCGCCGGTTCGATGATGGGGAACGTTGCGCACCCGGTAGATGACCGGATCGCGCATATTGATGTTCGGCGACGCCATGTCGATCTTCGCGCGCAGCACATGCGCACCGTCCTCGAACTCGCCGGCCTTCATACGCTGGAACAGGTCCAGGTTTTCCTCGGCGCTGCGATCGCGATACGGGCTGTCGGTACCCGGTTCGGTCAGCGTACCGCGCGTCTGGCGAATCTCATCTGCGGTGGAGGAATCGACATAAGCCTTGCCGGTTTTGACCAGATGAAGCGCGAAATCATAAAGCTGCTCGAAATAGTCCGACGCATGCCGCAATTCCTTCCATTGAAAACCCAGCCACTGAATATCGGCCTTGATCGCGTTGGCGTAATCCTCGGACTCTTTCAGCGGATTGGTGTCATCGAAGCGCAGATTGGTGCAACCCGGAAATTCCTCGGTCAGGCCGAAGTTCAGACAAATCGACTTTGCATGGCCGATGTGCAGATAGCCGTTCGGTTCCGGCGGAAAGCGCGTGACCACCTCATGGTGTTTTCCCGACTCCAGGTCCTGAATCACAATATTCCGAATAAAATTGCTGGGTGGTGTATAGTGCTTGTCGTTCATCGTCCGCTTAATCGCTGCTTCGGGGTAGCCGCCGCTTTGGGGCCTTGTCATTTGCCAATGTGGTGGCGAACCGGCTAAATTCTACCTTATACCCGCAAACCAACCACAGATAAACGAAAAGCCAATGAAAAAAAGAAAGCTCAGCCTCAGTATGCAGATTTTCATCGCGATGCTCGCCGGCGCGGCAATCGGGGCCGGGATACAGCTGCTGGGCAATCCGGAATGGGCGACTGCCAATCTGGTCAACGGCTTGTTCCATGTCGTCGGCCAGATATTCGTACGCCTGCTGAAGATGCTGGTCGTGCCGCTGGTATTCGTATCGCTGGTTACCGGAGCCAGTGCGCTGTCCAACCCGTCCGAACTCGGCAGAGTCGGCGGCAAGGCAGTCGGTTTGTACCTGATGACCACGGCTGTCGCGGTCACGCTCGCGGTAACCGCCGCAGTGCTATTCAAGCCCGGGGTCGGCGCTCAGCCCGAGGAGCTGCAATCGCAAACCCTGATCGAACAGCCGCCGGTATCCGAAGTGGTCATTAATATGATCCCGGACAATCCGGTCGCGTCGATGGCCGACGGCAAGATGCTGCCGATTATTTTCTTCTCGATACTGCTGGGGGTCGCCATCACCATGAGCGGCGGCGCCGGCAGGAATATACGGCAGTTCTTCGAGAACCTGAACGAAGTCATTATGAAATTGGTGACCATCGTGATGAAGGTCGCACCGATCGGGGTGTTTGCGCTGATCGCGAAGATGGCGGCAACCAGCGACATGGCGGCCATCGCGAAGGTTGGCAAATACATGTTACTGGTGTTCAGCATGCTGATTCTGCATGCCGTTGTGGTCTACCCGACTTTGCTGACCGTCTTCACCAAGCTCAATCCGCTGATATTTTTCTACAAGATGCGCGCGGCGATGCTGTTCGCGTTTTCGGTTTCCTCCAGCAATGCGACCATTCCGGTAACGCTGGAAAGCGTCGAGAAACGGGTCGGCGTCGGCAACAAGATCGCGTCGTTTATCGTGCCGTTGGGCGCGACGGTGAACATGGACGGTACCGCGATCATGCAGGGCATCGCGGCCGGATTCATTGCGCAGTACTTCGGTATCGACCTGAGCATCGGTCAGTACATAACGATTATCCTGATGGTCATCATGGCCTCGATCGGCACCGCCGGTGTGCCCAGCGTGGGCCTGATTATGCTGGCCGGGGTATTGCTGCAGATCGGCATGCCCGAAGCGCAGATCGGCCAGGGTATAGCGATCGTATTCGCGGTTGACCGTATTCTGGACATGACGCGGACTGTGGTGAATATCACCGGCGACGCCACCGTGACCACGATCGTCGCCAAAAGCGAGGGGGAACTCAATCTGGAGACCTACAACGACCGCACAGCGGGGCTGGCCTACGAACGCGGCGAGGCACTTCCGCAAACGGCCGACTAGCGCGCTCAGTCCGCTGACGGCAGCCTGTAGCGCACCTGGGCGATCCAGCGCTGCGCCCGGCGGGCCAGCCGGTCGTCGGCCGACTCCCCGTCGAAATCGCTTCGGCTTTGAGCCAGCGTTACCGGTTCGCTGAAGGTATTGACGTTGACCACCGCGTAGTCTTTGCCGCCGATCCGGCTGATCGCGGCAATCGAGACGCCACAGAACGAGCAGAATAGAAAGTCTGCCGTTTTGGTGCCAAAGCGGTACCGGCTCATTGCGTCCGGCGATGTTGCACGGATTTGCAATCGGGCATTCGGGTCGGAAATCCAGTTGCCGCCAAAGCGCGTGCAGTAGGTGCAACTGCACGCGCGCGCCGGTACAGGTTTTCGGTCGTCAGGCCAATCCAGTTCGTAAGTTAATTGTCCGCAGTGGCAGCCGCCCTGAATCAGCATGTCAACGGTTTATCAGGCAATCCATGCATCAGGCTGCGTCACGGCTGTGTCCCCGCCGCTTCAGATGCACCAGCAGCAAGGATATCGCCGCCGGCGTCACGCCGGAAATCCGCGCCGCCTGCCCAACGGTCTCAGGCTGGCTGGCCTGCAATTTCTCGCAGACCTCGGCGGAAAGGCCTCTGACATCGGAATAGCTGAAACCTTCCGGAATAGACAATGCCGACTGACGCTGTTGCCGGCTCACCTCTTCTTGCTGCCGGTTCAGATAGCCGGCATATTTGACCTGGATTTCCACTTGTTCGGCCACCCTGGCATCGTCAACCCCCGGGCCGAGGCCATCTGTCTCCATCAGTGCAGCATAGCCCAGCTCGGGGCGTTTCATCAGATCCAGCGCCCTGACTTCCTTGCTTAGCGAGATGCCGTGGGTGCGGGCCAGATTGCGGCCGATGGCATTGTCGGGCGTCACCCAGATGCCGTGCAGCCGGCCACGCTCGGCGGCGATCGCATCGCGCTTGCGGGCAAACGCCTGCCAGCGCGTATCGCTGACCAGGCCAAGTTCCCGCCCGGTTTCCGTCAGCCGCAGATCGGCATTGTCCTCGCGCAGCAGCAAACGGTATTCCGCCCGGCTGGTGAACATGCGGTAAGGTTCCTGAGTGCCCTGGGTAACCAGGTCGTCAATCAATACGCCGATATAGGCCTGGTCGCGGCCGGGTGTCCACGGCGCTTCGCCCCGGCATGAGCGCGCCGCATTCAGGCCGGCGATCAGCCCCTGGGCGGCGGCTTCTTCGTAGCCTGTGGTGCCGTTGATCTGGCCGGCAAAATACAGACCCTGAATATAACGGGTCTCAAGACTGGTCTTCAGGCCTCTCGGATCGAAGAAGTCGTACTCGATGGCATAGCCGGGCCTTGAAATATGCGCCTCCTCGAACCCTTTAATACTGCGCACGAACTGCTGCTGAATGTCGAAAGGCAAACTGGTGGAAATGCCGTTGGGATACAGCTCAGTCGTCTGAAGCCCTTCTGGTTCGATGAAAATTTGATGCGAAGATTTGTCCGCGAAGCGTACAACCTTGTCTTCGATCGACGGGCAGTAGCGCGGCCCGACACCGTCGATAATGCCGGCATACATCGGCGAGCGATGCAGCGCGGTGCGAATCAGTTCGTGCGTTTGTTCATTGGTATGGGTAATCCAGCAGCAGCGCTGCTCGGGATGATCCTGCGCCTGCCCCAGGTAGGAGAATACCGGCAACGGGGTATCGCCCGGCTGCGTCTCTAGCAGATCGAAGTTTACCGTGCGTCCGTCAATCCTGGGTGGCGTGCCGGTTTTCAGCCGGTCGACGGCAAACGGCAGTTCACGCAGGCGCCGGGCCAGCGCGTTGGCCGGCGGATCGCCGGCGCGGCCGCCGGTGTAGTTGGCTTCTCCGATATGGATTTCCCCGCCCAGAAAGGTACCGACGGTCAGCACCACGGCCGGCGCATAAAAGCGCAGCCCCATTTGGGTCAAACAGCCGACGATACGGTCGTTTTCGGTAATCAGGTCCTCGACGCCCTGCTGGAACAGGTAAAGACCGGGCTGATGTTCCACTGCGTGGCGTATGAACTGACGGTATAACGCCCGGTCGCATTGCGCACGGGTCGCGCGTACCGCAGGCCCTTTGCGGGCGTTCAAGGTTCTGAGCTGAATGCCGGCCGCATCGGCCGCCTGCGCCATCACACCGCCCAATGCGTCGATCTCGCGAACCAGGTGGCCTTTGCCGATGCCGCCGATGGCCGGGTTGCAGCTCATTTGGCCGACGGTTTCGATGTTATGCGTCAACAGCAGGGTAGCAGCGCCCGTCCGAGCCGCAGCCAGGGCTGCCTCGGTTCCTGCATGACCGCCGCCGATGACGATCACATCGAAACGCTGTGTGAAGTCCATTGCCGATGAACCCTGAATCAAGGGGAGCTTATTGTACTGAAACGCCCGGTCACTGGAAACCGTTGTTTTCAAAGACTTTGTGACGATCCGGTGACTGGAAAAGCCGACAGGCGACAAACGCGATCAGCAGTGATTCAATTAACTGCGGCCCGAATGTCCTCGGCCAGCGAACGAGCATCGACCAGCTTTTGATAGTCTTCGTCAGCATCCTTCCAAATCGCCAGCGCGTATTTGATCGATGCATCGGCCAGCTCCGGCCGGCCGGATTTCAACTGTTGCCTGGCCCGCTCCACCCACAGCAGCGGTTCTGCTTCATCCAATCGAAAACCCTCGTCCAGGGCAGCCTGCGCCCCGGCGTAGTCACCGGCCAGCGTAAGTGCCCGAGCTACCTGGCTCTGGGTCATCGGCACCAGCAACTGCAGATCACTGCCCAGTATCGAACCGCGAATCAAGCCCATCGCTTCCTGATAGTGAACGCTGGCTTGTTCGTACTGCTGCTGTTCCTCGGCGAGTGAACCGCGCGCCAGTTCGACCTGAAATTGCAGGTATTGGGCCTTGAACTGACTGACAACCGCCTGCATACGGTCGATCGCAGCTTCGGCCCCGGCGAAATCCTGACGCTCTGCCAGCAGCGCCGCGCGCTGCAGTTGAGCGAACTGGTCCAGCGGCGGTTGCAGAATCTGATCCAGTTCATCGAGAATGCGTTCCGCTTCGTCCAGTTCGTTGAGCGACAGATGATAGGCCGCCAGGCGTAGGTAGATATTGAACGCCATGTTCAGCGGAGACATGAATTGCTGATCGTACTCCTGTTCTCGGTGAATCAAATCGATCGCATCGCGAAGGCGGCCCAGGCGGAAATTAAGCAGCACGCGCGATTGAAGCAGCATGCTGTGCTGCTGCGGCGTCACCGCGACCGCCTGACCGTTGTCATGGTATCGCTTGGCCGAGTCCCAGTCGCCCTGACGGGCAGCCAGATGCGCCAGCCGGATATATGACATCACCGCGCCGTCATCCAATAGCTGCGCCCGCTGGTAACTGTTGCGGGCCGCTTCCAGGTCTCCATGATCGCGCTGCAGATCGCCCAGCGTAATAACCGCATTAAGGCTTTCCGGCTTCTGTTCTTTCAATTCTTCGGCGTACGCAATGGCCGCCGGTAGATCGCCGCTGGCCCGCTCCAGCATCGCCAGTTTTTCCAGCACGCCGAGGTCCAGGCTGTCTTTTTGGAACGCCGTCTGATAACTGTCGATCGCCTTGTCGAATTCCCCGGTACTCATGTAGAAACCGGCCAGCCGATTATACGCACTGGCATCGCCGCGGATTTCCACCTGCATTTTCAGCAGCGCTTCCAACCGCTCGGTTTCGCCGTTAAAACGGTAAATCAGGGCTTTCAGATGTGCCTGATCGACCGCGGGCAACTTGTAATTCAGACGCTGGGCTTCTTGAAACAACTGCTGGGCATCGGCGACATTGCCTTGTTCGAGCTGAAACATGCCTTTGTAGTAATAGCCTTGAACAAAGCCGGCATCCTCCTCCAGCGTCTGGGCCAGCAGTTTGTCGGCTGTGACGAAATCGTTGTCAAACAGCCGGGTGGTCAGCGCTTTGACAAGGGTCTCCACCGTGTTCAGCGACTCACCGTAAGTGTCAGACAGCGGCAGGTCTTCGTCCAGGCGCCCGCCGCCTTTGGGCACGTCCAGCAGTTCTTTCAACTGGATCGACAAATCGTCGATCATGCTGAGTAAATCCCAGCCGGTTTGCACCACCTCGCCATGTAATTGCAGATTGTCGCTGCGGTAAACCTTTGCCCGCAGCGAAAGATCGCCTTCCACATTCTCAAGGCTGCCGGTAACGAAATACTGCCGGTTGGAATCCGTGGCAATCTCCCGCATCAGGTTCAGCGGCAACCCGAGGCCGTTGTCGTACCCGGCCCGCTGCATTCTGGAATAGTAACCGTTTGCCCAGCCGCCAAACGGGGAATTCACCAGCATATACGGATTCTGCGATAAATCCTGGGCCAGCAAATGCGCCATACCGTATTGCAGCCAGTCGTAGTCGGCGTTGCCGGACTCGTTCTCCCAGAAGAATACCGCCAGACGACGGCGGAAATTGTCCTTCGGAATATAGTGGGTTTCGGTATCGCCGTATTCGTTAGCCACCTCAACCACCTCGGCAGTACTGCCGAGATCCTTGCCGGACGCCAGGTTGATCAGCAGGCCGAGTGTCGCGATCAGATTGATCGGAATGCCGATGATTTCTCCGCGGGTAATTTTATCTTTGCCGGGCTTGCCATGAGTCCACGCGATCAGCGCAATCGCGGGCATCAGGCTGTAGAGCCCCCAGAAAACGAACTCGGACAGGTGCGGAGACCACAGGTAGCGGTCAATCATTCGCTCCAGGATTTCAATCAATACCCAGACACCGGCTGCATACGCACCGATCACCTGCAGGACCCGGCGGTCGATAAATTCCTGTATGAATCCAGACATATTTTGACAGATGCATTCGAACCCAGCGTGACTCTATCACAGGCGGATTCGAAATCGTCTGCCAAAAGTCACATCCCCGCGGCGCGGGGATGTGTAAACCAATGTTCTGTATTCGCGAGTGCCGCGCCCACTCCGGCCAGTCGCCTGCTGCTCCTCAGCGGGGCTGAATGCGGTCGGCCTTCACCCGCCTGTCAGTGCTGCTGCGTTCCGATGAGCTGCGCCGCTGGCCGGATGAGCTGTCCGACCGCGGGCGCTGCACCGGCTTCGCCGGTGACGGCGCTCTGCTGACCTTGCGCGCCGAGCGAACCGGCGCCTGAGCGCGTGTACTCACCTTCGGTGCCGGACGGGTCGCTGCCGGGGCAGGGCGACGAACCGCCGGTGCAGCCCGGTAGCGCTCTGCCCGGGAAACCGATGGTAGACGCGCTCTGGTGTCGGTCTTGCGGGTTCCCGGCTCGGCGGCCGACGGCGCCCTTACCGACGGACTGCGGTTCACGCTTCGGCGCTCCCGGTAGTCGCGGCTCGGCTCACGTCGCGTGGTAGTAACCTGCCGTTGCCGATTCTGGAAACCGCGCATGTCGCGTACCACGACACTCGAGGGCTCGCGCGGTGTGGGCAGCTTGGCATCGTGACCGGTCTTGGCGCGATTGCCGAACTGCTTGGAACGGACTACGGTCGCACCCGATGCGCTGCTGCTGATAACGCGCCGGTTCGCGATGCGCCGGCCTTCCGAGCCGCGCTGCATGGTGTCCCGCTTATGCACACGCCGGTCGGCGGCATCGCTGATCACACCCCGGTTGGACGGCGTAAACCGGCGATCGCCGTCATGGTCGCGGTCGCCGTGGTCGCCGCGCCGATCGTGGTGGCGCCCCCGGCGATAGGGGTTGCGATGATAACCGTGGTAGCCCGAATATCGACGTCCGAAGCCCAAGTACGGTCCGTCATAATATGACCAGCCGTAATACGGGAAATAGTAGGACGGCCGATAGTAGCCGAAATGGAAACCGCGGTGACGGTATCGGTTATAGCCGTAGTAACGGCTGCGATAATAGCGCCGCGGCGAATAGTAGTAGGGGTCATACCACGGGTCGTCGTACGCATAGCGCACGTCGTAGGGATAATAGTTAAAGCTCAGATAGAAGCGCCCGAGCGAACTGAACGGGTAGTCCTCGTAATGGTGGTGACCGGCGTAGTACGCATCGGACCCGTCAAGATAGTAACTTCCCTCATCCAGATAGACCGCTTCGTCCTCGTAGCCATAATCATGCTCTGCAGGATGGTAATACGTAATACATCCGGTCAGAGATAAAAATATTGCTGCAACTAACCACTGTCTCATCTTTAAAAACCATAGGTAGAATTCCGGTTGAGCTTACCTTAGCATGGCTCGGTGAACCCAAGCTGAACGAAACCGCCATGAACCGACACCAAACCAGTGGCAACTGGCGGCTGGGGCTATTGCTTGCCGTTTTGACCATGCTGCTCTGGGCAACGTTGCCGGTTGCATTAAAACTGGCTCTTTCCGCATTGGATGCGTGGAGCCTGACCTGGTTCCGCTTCCTGATCGCGGCGGTAATCAGCTTGCTGTGGCTGGCCTATCGCGGCGGTCTGTCCGTCTTTATGAAGCTCAGGCGCAGCTTGTGGGCCTTGCTGCTGGTCGCCGCGGTGATGCTGACCGCGAACTACATTTTGTACCTGCTCGGCCTGGAGCGCACCACGCCGGCCAGCGCACAGGTCTTTATTCAGCTAGCGCCGATGCTGATGGCCCTCGGCAGTCTGGCCTGGTTCGGAGAGCGCTACGGCCTGGTGCAGTGGGTGGGTTTCGTTACCCTGGTGGCCGGGCTGGCACTTTTCTTCAGCAATCAGCTCGGGGCGATGGCCGGCCAGGTCGACCACTACCTGCTCGGCGGCTGGCTGGTGATCGGCGCGGCGGTGGGCTGGGCTGTCTATGCGCTGATACAAAAGCAACTGCTGCGCGATATGGGGTCGCAGGCGGTGATGCTGTTCATCTATGCTTTCGCGACGCTGGTATTGCTGCCCACCGCAGTACCGGACGCGATTCTGGCGCTCGACGGCTGGCAGTGGTTGATCGTCGGCTATTGTGCGCTCAACACGCTGGGTGCGTATGGCTGTTTCGCCGAAGCGCTGAACCATTGGGAAGCCTCGAGGGTCAGTACGGTACTGGCGCTGACGCCGCTGGGTACAGTCGCGGTAGCCATGCTGGTACACGCCTGGTGGCCGCGCCTGATCGAAGCCGAACGGCTGAGCCTAGTTTCCTGGGCTGGAGCGCTGATGGTGGTCGGCGGCTCAATGATCACCAGCCTGAGCGGCCGGCGCCGTACGCCGGCGGTTAACTGAGCGAATGAAATGATTTGCCGCCCGACCGGTTCTACGTTACCGCCGACGCTGTTCCGGATTTCGGAGTAATACGAATTTATGCCAACAACTGTCTATGAAATCCAGGGCTATGCCCTGGTACTCGATAAAGTCATCTTCGTGACCCGCGTTTTCGAAGCGAACAACGGCGAAGGCTTTCAGTTCAATATTCGCCTGGAAGGCGATACCCGTATCGCAGTCAAATGCGCGACCCGGGCGGATGCGACAATGGAGCGCGAACTGCTGATCAAGGCGCTGAAAAGCTGACGGCTTGCGGCCTTATTTCAATGCGTTCGATACGATCTCATAAACGTCCGGGGACAGATTCTCGGTTGCCGATATGCGCTGCAATTCGGCCCGCATCGCTGCCTGACGCTTTCCGTCATAACGCTTCCAGCGGTTAAAGGTACTTGCGATACGCGCAGCGACCTGCGGGTTCAAACCGTTTAGCACCAATACCTGGTCCGCGATCAGGCGATAGCCGCGTCCATCTGCGCGATGAAACCCGATCGGGTTGCTGGCTGCAAAAACCTCAAACAGCGAGCGGACTTTATTCGGATTCTTAATCGTGAACTCCGGGTGGTCCGCCAGGGCCCGGACCTGACGGTAGGCTTCCGGATCCGGGCGTTGTGCCTGAATCGCGAACCACTTGTTCATTACCAGCGCATCGCCTTTCCAGCGCGACTCGAACGCCTCCAGTGCCGGCACCGCACCTTCGATATCGTGATGAACCAGCAATGTCAGTGCAACCAGGGTATCGGTCATATTGCCGCTGTCGGTATATTGCCGGCGGACCAGCTCATGACCGCCGGAACCGCCGGAAGCCAGATAAGCCAGGCAGAGATTGCGCAGACTGCGCCTGGCGATCGCGGCCGGGGCTGCCGAATAATCACCTTCATTCGACAGGTCCTGGTAGCGTTGCTGCCATAAGGGTTCCAGCGCCTGGCCCAGGCCCTGCTGAACGAAATGCCGGGCACGGTGGATCGCATCCACATCAACCACCTCCATCGCGTCGGCAATCAAGGTTTCGGCCGGCAGCCGCAATATCTCGGCAGCCAGGGCCGGATCCAGGTCCGGCTGTTGCAAGACATGGTGGAACGCGTCGCGCACCTTGTCATCCAGCGACGGCTCGCGCCCGGCCTGAATGGTCTTAATGGTTTCCAGCAGCAGCATTTCCGCAAGGCGCTGACCCGCTTCGCAGCGGGCATAGGGATCGCGGTCATGCGCCATCAGCAATGCCAGTTGGTCGGGCGAATATTCGAAATTCACTTTCACCGGCGCTGAAAACCCACGCAGCAGGGACGGCACCGGCGCCTGCTCGATACCGTTGAATTGAAATTCCTGCACCGCTTCGCGCAATTCCAGTATTCGAGTGTTGGACGTCTCGGCAACCGCCGCCGCGGATACCGCCGAACTCAGCGGCAGCTCTGTGCCGTCCTGTGCCAGCAACCCGACCGCAAACGGGACATGCAGCGGCTCGGACTGACCGCCGTCGGGGCCGGAGCGCTGGGTCAGCCGCAGACGATAGGTCCGGGTTTGCGGATCGTGGTGCGCACTGACATCTATCTCCGGCGTGCCGGAGCGTGAATACCAACGCCCGAACTGACTCAAATCGCGCCGGTTGGCATCCGCCATTGCGGCCAGAAAATCGTCGCAAGTGACTGCCTGGCCGTCGTGGCGGGCGAAGTATTCGTCCATGCCGCGCCTGAATCCGTCCCGGCCCAGCAGGGTTTCGTACATGCGAATGACTTCCGCGCCTTTCTCATAGACTGTTACGGTATAGAAGTTATTGATTTCGATATAACGCTCGGGCCGAATCGGGTGCGACATCGGGCCGGCGTCCTCGGGAAACTGCAGGCGTTTGAGATCGCGCGCGTCCTGAATGCGCTTTACCGCACGCGACTGCATATCGCAGGAAAACTCCTGATCGCGATAAACCGTCAGGCCTTCTTTCAAAGTTAGCTGAAACCAGTCGCGGCAAGTCACGCGGTTGCCGGTCCAGTTGTGGAAATATTCATGCCCGATCACGCTTTCTATTGCCTGATAATCGGCATCGGTGGCGGTATCCGGCCGGGCGAGAACGTATTTCGAGTTAAAGATATTCAGGCCCTTGTTCTCCATCGCGCCCATATTGAAGTCATTGGTCGCGACGATATTGTAGATATCCAGGTCATATTCCAGGCCATAACGCTCTTCATCCCAGCGCATCGCAAGCTTCAGTGCGTTCATCGCGTGCTGGCAGCGATCCAGGTTCTCCTTCTCGACATAGACGCGCAGCAGCACTTCCCGGCCGGACGCGGTGTTGAAGCGGTCTTCGACAAAGTGCAGATCCCCGGCAACCAGCGCAAACAGATAGGAAGGCTTCGGAAACGGATCTTCCCAGCATACCCAGTGGCGCCCAGCGTCCAACTCGCCCTGACCCACCGGATTGCCGTTTGACAACAAGACCGGATAGCGCTGTTTGTCGGCCTCGATGGTGACGCGGTATTTCGCCATTACATCCGGGCGATCCGGAAAATAGGTGATTTTGCGGAAGCCTTCGGCTTCGCACTGGGTCAATAGAAAATCGCCGGACTGATACAACCCTTCCAATGCGGTATTGGCGGCCGGATGGTTAACCGCCCGGACTTCGATCACACAGCTTTCCGGCGCACGGTGAATACGAAGGCCGTCTTCGGCCAGGGTATAAGCATCCTCGGGAAGCGCTTCGCCATCCAGCTTCAGCGTCAGCAGCTCGAGATCATCGCCGTCCAGATCAATGCTGTCGATATCGCGGCGCACGGGATTCTTGTTCAGAGCCAGGCGGCTTTTCACCACGGTGCGCTCGGCGTCTATGGAAAAATGCAAATCCACCGACTCCACCAAATAGCCGGGCGGCGAATAATCTTTTCTTAAAATTGGCTGTCTCGCAGCAGATTCTTTCATTGGATTCGACCCTGGAATTCAATAGCCACGCCATATTGATCATGGCAAAAGGGCTGTATTATAGGCATATGAGCTCAGTCGATCACTGCCTTTCTCACTCGCAAGCCCAGGCGTCAGATGTACCGCTGGCGGCCCGACGCTTGGCAGGATTGAGTGTGAAAACCCCCGTCATTCAGAATACGCTACTTGACCGAAAGTTCAACACCCGGCTGTATTTTAAATGCGAAAACCTGCAGCGCGGCGGCGCTTTCAAGTTCCGCGGCGCCTGTAACGCGCTCAAGGTCCTGATGGCCGAAACACGGCTGGACGGCGTCGCAACGCATTCATCCGGAAACCACGGTACCGCGCTGGCATTGGCTGCCGGTCTGCATGGCATACCGGCGGATATCGTGGTTCCGGAAGATGCGGTCCGCAGCAAGGTCGACGCAATCCGGCAGGCCGGCGGCCGGGTGCATTTCTGCAGACCCACGCAGGCGGACCGCGAAGCGGGCCTGGCCCGGCTGGTGGAACAGGGCAGCACGCCCGTCCCCCCCTACGATCACCCGCTGATCATCACCGGTCAGGCGACCGCGGCCTGGGAGATGAGCGAACAGGTGGACACAATGGATGCGCTGATTACGCCGGTCGGTGGCGGCGGCCTGCTGGCCGGCAGCGCGCTGGCCTTGCAGCAGCGGAATTTGAACGATGTTCGCCTGTTCGGTGCAGAACCCGCCGGTGCGGACGATACCTGGCAGTCATTCCATTCCGGCCACCGGGTCAGCGGCATGTCTCCGAATACCGTATCGGACGGCCTGCGGGCGGAAATCGGCGAAATCACCCTGCCGATCATTCGCCGGCGCTGCCAGGACATTCTCAGAGTCACCGACGATGAAACCTTGATTGCGATGCGCCAGGTTTGGGAAGCGCTAAACATCATCATCGAACCTTCTTCGGCGACTGCGGTTGCCGCGATCGCCAAATATCCCGAGCATTTCGAAAACCGCCGGGTCGGCATCATCCTGACCGGTGGCAATGTCGACCTGGACGATATTCCATTTTTAAGATGAAGCCGCAGCAGCTATGCGGCGCAAAGCCGGCGGTCAGCCAGAACGCCTAGCGAGCCACCGACCGGGTATAGATTGCGGCCAGTTGCTCCAGCCCGTGTTGATCTTGTGCATCAAACCGGCCGGAAACCGGGCTGTCGATATCCAGCACCGCAAACACCTCGCCATCGGCCAGCAGCGGAATAACGATTTCGGATCTTGAGTCGGCATCGCAGGCGATATGACCGTCGAATGCATGCACATCCGCCACCCGCTGCACCGTCCGGGTCGCCGCGGCTGTGCCGCAAACGCCCTCACCCATCGGAATCAGCACGCAGGCCGGCTTGCCCTGAAAAGGGCCGACGATCAAGGTGTCGCCGTCACGAAAATAGAACCCGGCCCAGTTGACCTGCGGCAGGGATTGAAAGATCAACGCGGACAGGTTAGCGGCATTCGCGACCCTGTCGCTTGTCGTGCTCAGCAGCGCTTCGGCCTGCTGCGCCAGTTCCCGATAAAATTCGTCTTTATTCCGGTCCATTCTGCTCGTTCCTGCTAAACACCAACAGCCGATTATTCGCCGGCATCGCGATATCGTCGCTGAGCGCCATGCCCGCTGCATCGGCCAGGACAGACAGATGCAGCACGTCGCGGATGCCCATGTGCGGCGCCTCCGCACGCAACCGGGCGTCGAATGCCCGGTTACTGCCGGCCGTATGGCGCCCACGGTACTTGAACGGACCATAGAGGCTGAATCCACCCGCTGCCGGCAACAGACGACCGACCATGCGAAACATCGCACACACGGCCTGCCAGTTCATAATATGGGCGGTATTCGCGGAATAAACCCAATCGGCGCGATCCAGCGGCCACGGCAACTCCCGCACATCCAGTACCCGTGGCTCCAGAATATTTCCGGTTCCTTCAATCGCCAGCCGTGCTTTCAGGCCGGCCAGGTAATCCGGCCGGTCGCAGGGCAGCCAGTGCAGTTCTGGAAAGCAGGGCGCGAAATGCACCGCATGCTGGCCGGTACCGGCACCGATTTCCAGTACCAGCCCGTGCCGCGGCAACAGGCCTTGCAAGGCCTGTAGTATCGGCTCCTTGTTTCGTTCGCAGGCCGCGAAGAACGGCAGGTCCATGCGCGTCGGGCAGCGTTTACTTAAGCAGCCAGCGGACGACGCGGTCCGCCAGCTTGCCATAGGGCGGCCGCAGCAGCGCCGTAGCCGGCCACCGGGCCTGTTTCAGAACCGGTTTCTTTTTGCTGAAAGTCAGAAAACCGTCGTGTCCGTGATACTGTCCCATGCCACTGTCGCCGACACCGCCGAACGGCAGATCCGGCTCGGCGAAATGAATCAGCGTGTCATTCCAGCTCACCCCGCCGGCTACCGTCCGTTCCAGCAGCTTGCGGCCGCGTTTCCGGTTATTGGTGAACAGATACATTGCCAGTGGCCGGGTACCGGCATTGATATGCGCGATTGCCTGCTCCAGGCCGTCGACCTCGAGCAGCGGCAGTATCGGCCCGAAAATCTCCTCCTGCATCACGCGCATCTCATCGCTGACATCGGTCACGATAGCCGGGGGAAACAGCCGGCTTCCGGGATCGGGCGAGCCCAGCGGTTGCAGCACCGTGGCGCCGCGGGCCTGAGCGTCTTCCAGCATCGCTTCCAGCCGCCGGAACTGCGCGTCGTTGATGATATGGGTGTAGTCGCCCCCATCCGGCCGACCCTGGTAGGCCTGATACAGATAATTTCCCAGGGCTTCTGCAAACGCACTCGGCGAATGGCCTTCCAGCAGCACGTAGTCCGGCGCAATGCAGGTCTGCCCGGCGTTGAACCAGCGGCCCATCCCGATTCGGCCGGCAGCGTCTTCCAACCCATAGTCTTTTGCAACCACCGCCGGCGACTTGCCGCCCAATTCCAGAGTCACCGGCGTTAAATTAGCGGCGGCCGCCCGCATCACCAGGCGGCCAACCTGCGGCGACCCGGTAAAAAACAGATGATCGAACGGCAATGCGGAGAACGCAGCGGATACTTCGACGCCACCTTGCACCACGGCGACCTCGGTCGCATCGAATGCACCGGTCAGCAATTCTTCCATCAGTCTCGAGGTTTCAGGCGTATGCTCCGAGGGTTTCACCATCACCCGGTTACCGGCGGCCAGTGCGGCCGCCAGCGGCGCAAAAACCAAATTCACCGGGTAATTCCATGGTGCCATCACACCGACCACGCCCAGCGGCTGGTATTGCAACCAGGCCTTGGCGGGCCAGGCTTCGGCGGACAGGCTGACCGGCCGCGACCGCATCCAACTGCGAAGGTGCTGCCGCGTATGGCGTATTTCCTTCAGCGTCACCGCGACATCGGCGATCAGTGCCTCGTGGCGGGAACGGTGCCCGAAATCGGCAGCCATCGCGTGGGATAGTGCCGTACGATGATCCCGCAGCAGACTCTCCAGTGTCTTCAGCGACCTGACCCGCTGCCGGCGGCCTGGCGGCGGATTCTGCCGGAATGCCTGCCGCTGGCGCTCGAATACCGTGTCCAGCGTATTCGCCAGAGCCACCACATTCTGCTCGGCGGCAGCGGTTTCTAGCCTCATGTCATTCCCCATTCACAGGTTGTCATTCAGTGTTCTCATCGTTTTGACGAATTGCCGGCGAATCGCGCTTTCATCGCGGTGTTCGCCGTGCTCCACCACCGGCTCGCCGGCAATCCACACCTGCTTGATCATACCAGGCCCGCCGGCGAATAAATAAGTGTCCAGCAAAGCCTCGTCGGCTTTTCCGGCCAATTGGGGATGATTCCCGTCCAGACAGATAAAATCCGCATAGTCTCCCTGCACAATATCGCCGCAGGCCTGACCCAGCGCCTGACGGCCACCCAGGCAGGCCTCGCGGTAAAGCGCCGCGCCGAGATGCGGCTGACCCGCGGACAGCACGTTTCGCCGGCCGCTGACCAGCCGCTGTGTATATTCCAGCAGGCGCAGTTCCTCGGCCACGTCCAGCCGCAGGTTGCTGTCCGAACCGATACCCCAGCGGCCGTTCAGCGCCTGCCAGTGTTCAGCGGCGAATATGCCGTCGCCCAGATCCGCCTCAGTGCTCGGGCACAGGCCGATGACCGCGCCGCCGGCCGCTGCCAGACGCTGTTCTTCTCGATCAGCCTGGGTCGCGTGAACCAGACACCACCGCGTGTTGACGTCAAACTGCGTCATCAGCCAGCGCAGCGGCGTTACGCCATGATATGCCTCGCAGGCCTGCACTTCCTTGCGCTGCTCGGCAATATGGATATGGATCGGCCGCGCTACCAGTTCATTCGGCAGGCTTTGCAATACCGCCGTCAGATCCGCGGCGTTCACCGCTCGAAGCGAATGCGGTGCGATACCCAGATACTGATTGGGCAGCGCTCCCAGTTCCCGCTGCAGATTCGATATCAGCTCCAGATAGCTGTCCGGGGTGTGGCGAAACGCACGCTGGTGTTCGAGTACGGTGTCGGCACCGAAATCCGACCGGCAATACAGCACCGGCAGCAGGGTCAGTCCGATCCCCGTCTGCGCGGCCGCCCGGCTGATTCCAAGGCTGGTCTCGGCCGGGTTCCGATAGACCTGCCCGGCGGCCGTGTGATGGATATAGTGGAACTCGGCCACCCTGCCGTAGCCGGCTTTCAGCATCTGCATAAAGCAGTAGGCGCTGATCGCCTGAAGGCTGTCCGGCGTCAGTTGCCGGACCAGGTGGTACATGCGCTCACGCCAGGTCCAGAAACTATCCGAATGCTTGCCGGACACCGCACCGGTCAGACCGGCCAGACCGTATTGAAACGCATGGCTGTGAAGGTTCGGCATCGCCGGCAGCAGCGGGTCGGTGATGGTCTGGTCAACCGTTTGCGCCTGATACGAATACAGTGCCCCGATTCTGCCGTCCGGACGGAGCTCCAGACACTGGTCGGCCAGCCAGCGGCCACCGCTGAATATCCGATGGCAGCGTAACCGCCGGCCGTGCGGCCGATTATCCGTCACCGGGCTGCCAGCCGATCAACACTTCGGTAAACCGTTGCAAGGCGTTCAGCAAATGCCCTCGGCGGTCATCGTCTATCACCGGGTCGCTGCGCGACTGCAGATAAGTCGCCTGCGACAGTTCGAGCTGCAACGCATGCATGCCGTGCTCCGGCTGACCATAGTGGCGGGTGATATAACCGCCCTTGAACCGGCCATCCCGAACCGCCGAATAGTCCGCCTCGCCGTCCAGCGCCTGCCACGCGCAGTCGATCAACCGCGGATCGGCGCTGCGGCCATCGTTACTGCCAAGGTTAAAGTCCGGCAGCCGGCCATCGAACAGCGCCGGTATTTCGGGCGCGATCGAATGCGCATCGAGCAGCAGCGCATAGCCGAAAGCCCGTTTTTGCCGTGTCAGTTCCTGGCGCAGGCGCCGATGATACGGCATCCAGTAGCTGGTCAGCCGGTTCTGACGCTGGTAGCCGTTCGGTGCCTCGTTGAGATAGATCCGCATGCCATCAAAGGTATTGAGCGGCACCAGACCGCTGGCGGCAGAATTCTGATACAGCCGCCGGTCGTCGGGTGGGCGGTTCAGATCGACGACATAGCGTGAATAATTCGCCGTCAGCAGAGAAGCGCCCAGCTCGATTGCGAATGCATAGAGTTCATCAACGAACCAATCGGTGTCCGGCAGCGAACCCGCGTCCCCGGTCAGGTGTTCGGCGTAGCCAGGGGGCAATTGCTGGCCCGCATGCGGCACGCTGATCAGCAGCGGAGCCGAACCTTGCTTGAATTCGTAAATCGGTTTGACGGTACTCATGCGAGCTGACAGGTTGACGGAACCCTCTTAATCGGTCGCAGACTGATTGAACCAGACTATCGAAAACAAAAAGCCCGGGCAACGCCCGGGCTGGAAATCAAAGTGTGCTGTCTGGCGAGTAAGCGTTACCGAACTACTCCGCTAACTCCAAATCGTCCAGGATATTCGGCGTGATAAAGATCAGCAGCTCACGCTTTTCGTTCTCCGTGGTGCGCTTGCGGAACGCGCCACCGATAACCGGCAGGTCGCCCAGACCGGGCACCTTGTCCTCGGTATAGTTCTGCTCATCCTGATAGATACCGCCGAGCACGATGGTTTCGCCGTTGTTGACCAATACGCTGGTCGCCAGTTCGCGGGTATCAATCGCCGGAATCTGGTTACCGTTTGCCAGCGTAAACACATCGCCAACCGTGTCCTGCTTGACAGCCAGGTCCATTTGGATACGGTTATCCGGCGTAATCAGCGGGGTAACGCGCAATTCCAGTACGGCTTCCTTAAACTCAACCGAGGTCGCGCCGGAAGAAGTCGATTGCTGGAACGGGATTTCGACGCCCTGCTGAATAAAAGCCTCGGCCTGGTTGGCGGTAATCACCCGCGGCGAGGAAATGACCTCGCCCTGCCCATCCGATTCCAGCGCCGACAGCTCCAGGTCCAGCAGATAGTTGCTGTTCAGGAAGGAAACACCAAAGGAACCGGTCGGATTGGCCACCGGCAGATTGACGTTATACCGATTCGCTAACGGTGGATTGATCAGCACCGAAGGGCCGTCTTGCGGGTCGACGATACTGGCATAGGCCTGGTCGGCGCCGGTACCCGTACCACTGAATGCACCGGCGGTATTGCCGACGTGATAGTGCGTAATACCAAAGCGAACGCCGATCTCGTGATTGAAGTCACTGCGTGCGATCACGATTCGGGATTCGATCTGCACCTGCCGCACCGGGCGATCCAGTTCAGCCACCAGATTTCTGATTTCCTGGATCTTCTCGGCCGTATCGTTAATCAACAGCGTATTGGTCCGATCATCGATCGTTACCGAACCGCGTTCGGACAGCAAACCCAGCTCACTGGTGCCGGCAGCGCCTTGCAACGAGTCCTCAATCAGCGTTTTCACGTCGGCGGCCTTGGCATAGCTCAGCGAAATCATCGCGGTTTGCAGCGGCTCCAGCACGCGCCGTTCCAGCGCAGCCTGCAATAGTTGTTGCTCGCGGGCGGCAATTTCCTCGACCGGCGCAATCCAGATCACATTACCGTTACGCCGCTGGTCGAGGTTTTTGGCGTCGAGCACAATATCCAGTGCCTGGTCCCACGGCACATTAGTCAGGCGCAGCGTGATGTTACCGTCCACGGTATCTGCGACCACGATATTCAAATCGGACACATCGGCGATCAACTGCAGCACCGAACGGACTTCGATGTCCTGGAAATTAAAGGTTACACGGTTGCCGGAGTATTCCTTGTCTTCGAAGAACGAGACGATCGGCTGCTCTTCTTCGGCTTCGGCAGCAGCGCTCCGCTCGCTGATTTCCACCACGATGTCGTTACCGCTCTGGTACGCCAGATGCTCGAAATCACCATTAACGGCCAAATCGAGCCGCACACCGCTGCCGCGGGTATCGGCGTCGATAAAGCGCACCGGTGTCGCGAAATCGACCACATCCAGGCGCCGGCGCCTGGAATCGGGAATATCGGCGTCGAAAATATCGACCAGCAGGTGGTTGCCCCGCTCATTGACCGCGACGCTGGCTCCGGGTGAGTTCATGGAAATGATGACCCGGCCCTGTCCGTTCTCACCACGGCGAAAGTCCACTTCGTCGACGACATAGGTATCTGTCGCCGGCGGCGCTGTCCCGGCTGACGCGGCCGCAGCGACGCTGCCAGCAGAGCCGCTGTTTTCGATCGACAGCACGATGTCATTGCCTTGGACATGAGTGCTGTAGGCTGTCGGCGCCGTCAGATCAACGACCAGGCGCGTACGACCCCCGGCGGAAATGGCCGAATACTGCTGGACCGTGCCGATTCCGACCGATACCGGAGCAGAGCCGACTTGAGATTCGGTGTCCATCATATCGAGCACAATTCTCGGCGGACTGTCGGTGGAAAACACCGTATGTTCCGGATCATCCGATGTGCTGAGACGAATCGTGACCGCAGAACCGGAGTCGGCCTGATGATTGATGCTGGTTAAATCGCCCGCCAGCACGATACCGTTTCCAACTCCCCAAGAAGCCAGAAAACCGATAACGGCCGCGCGGCCAATCCGTCTCCAAGACTTAGGCGTCGGCAAGTAGCGATGCAATCCTTTTTGGTAATACGTCATGATGCTGCTCCTCACAAAGCAGTGGTTTTCGCTTGCCATTTATGATCCATCCAATGCAACTGATGCTTCTCTGACCAGCCAGCCGCCGCCGGCGTCAGGAACGAGTTCGGACAACTCCAGACGATCCGGGTAGACCGCAGTTACCTGACCATGGTTCTGTCCGATATAGTGACCGGCCGCAACCCGATGCACGACGCCCTCAGGATCACGAACCAGGGCCCAGTCCGCACTTCCCTGCGCGAATGTGCCGACCATCGATAGCGTGTCCAGCGAGAATTGTTCCAGGTACTCACGAACCCGTGATTCGTCGGGCCGGGGACCGTCCGTCTCGGTAGCTGTGCTCTGGCTGTCGTCGTTGCCGGTCACCGAAGTGAACGGATCGCGCATGGCCGAAGCGTCATACGCGAACGGCGTGTAATTGGCTACCGGCGGAACCGGTGGAATCGGATCGGCCGGCCTTGCCATGACATCCTGGACGTAGTTTTCCAATTCTTCCCGACTGCCGGTGCAGGCCGAGAGGCAAACCACGGCTAGTGCCAGCAGTGCCGGTCCAAGACGATGTTTTACTTTACCTGTCATGGTCTGGCTACTCATGGTCCACCTTCCGGGGCCGCGAGTTGCGCCTCCAATTCCGAGTCCTCAAGGTAGCGGTATGTGGTCACCGTGCCGAGCAGGCGCAGGTGACCGCCGCGAACGGCTGTGGCCTGTGCCTGCGAATCAAGCAGGGATAAGTCGCTCATCGTGACGACGACAACGCGCGGCAGCGCCGCGACACCGCTGATAAACTCGCCGAACTGATGATAATCGCCGACCATCTCGATAGTGATCGGCCGCTCGGCATAGAAATCGTGAATGACTTCGGCTTCCGGCTGAAACCGCCGGCTGTCGATGCCCGCTGCCAGTGCAGTCTGTGAAACGTCGACCAGGAGCTGGTCCATCTCGGTCTTGCTCGGCAATTGCCTCAACATCGCCGCGAGCAGGTCTTCCATTTCCACAAGCTGCTTTTTGTAATTGTCCAGATTGGCAGCTTTCTGCTGTTTGCTTTCCAGTTCCGTTCGAAGCTCCAGTTCTTGCGCTTTGACGCGCTCGAACTGCTCGCGTTTTTCTTTGACAAAGAACCAAGTGCCAAGGAACGCTATCACCACGAAAACGAACGCATAAAGGAAAATGCGCGCGGCCGGCGTCGCTCCGCCCAGATCATTGAAATCAATATCGCGGATATCACTCAGCATCGAATTCCTCCGCGCCTTCATGAGTCGGCTGTTTAAATGAAACGGCCACCGTGAAATCATACGGCTCTATTGCTAACGCACGGGTCTGATCCGCTTGAATGATCTGCAGATCAGGTTCCCCGAACAAACCCGAATCTTCCAGGTTCTTCAGATAGGCCGACACTCTGGCGTTGGATTGCGTGGTTCCCGAAAGCGTTACGAGGCTGGTCTCCTGCTTGATGGACGTCAGCGTGACACCGACCGGAGTCATTCTGACCAGTTCATCGAGCACTTTCACCGCCTGCGAACGCTGGACTTGCAGATCTTCGATCACCTGCTTGCGGTTCAATAACCTGTCGCGCGTGCTTTCCAGTTCTTCGATTTCGGCAATCTGATCATCCAGTCCGCTGATCTGGGTGCGCAGATACTGATTTCTTCCCTGCTGCGATTCGATTTGATTGTTGGCGAAACTGTTCAGCGCAGCGACAGCCACTACGGCAGTCAATGCGCTGGCGCCGAGTATCATCAGCGATTGGCGCTGCTTCTGGCGCCGCTGCTCTTCGCGCCAAGGCAGTAGATTGATTCTTGCCATTAATCAAACCCTCGCATTGCCAGGCCGCTTGCCACCATCAGCGCAGGTGCGTTTCGTTGCAGCGACTGCCTGGCTACCGATGCAGACACGTTCAGGCCCTTGATCGGGTCCGCAATTGCCGCGTTGATGCCCAACTCGCTGGAGACCAGGTTTTCCAGGCCGTCGATCCGCGCACAGCCACCGGCCAGATAAAGCGAATCCACATTGGTATAGTCGCTGGATGACGAGTAGAACTGCAATGCCCGGCTGATTTGCTGAACGATCGACTGCTGAAACGGCTCCAGAATGTCCTGTTCGAATCCCTCCGGGGTCGCTTCGTCGCGCTGGAAGAACATCGCCTGTTCCTGCGACATCTCGTAGCGGCGCATCACGTCCTGAATCAGCTGGTGTCCGCCAAACTGATGTTCGCGGGTATACAGCACGCGGTCGCCGCGCATCACGATCAAACTGGTCAGATGCGCACCGATCTCGACCACGCCCAGAGTCTGCGCATTGGACAGCCCTTCGCGAGTTCTGACCAGTTCAAACGCATTGGCAATCGCAAACGCTTCCACGTCGACGACTTTGGGGTCCAGGCCGGCACCTTCTACCGCGGCCCGCCGCATTTCGATATTTTCGATCTTGGATGCTGCCAGCAATATATCGACCGTAGCCGCATTGCGTGCAGATGGACCGAGCACTTCAAAATCCAGGGAGACCTCGTCCAGGGAATACGGAATGTACTGATTGGCCTCGACCTCGATCTGGCCTTCAAGCTCGTTTTCCGAAAGGTCCGCCGGAAGCGCAATGGTTTTGGTAATCACCGAGGAACCGGAAACCGCAACCGCACATTGCTTGCTGCGGCTGCCCGAACGCTTGACAGCCTGCTGAATAGCTTTGCTGACCGCATCAACGTTGGCAATGCTCTTCTCGAGCACCGCGCCGTCGGGTAGCGGTTCGATCGCGAAGTGCTCCACACCGTAGCCGGGACCGTTTTTCGAAAGCTGAATAAGCTTGATCGCGGTCGAACTGATATCCAGCCCGATGACCGGTTGTTTTTTGTTTCCGAAAATATTCAAAATTTTCCCAAATCTTTTCTTATTACCAATAGCTTAGAGCGACTTCCTGCGGCGAATATTAACAAATCTGTCCGGTTTCTCAACGCTTATATGCAAATTCGCTGGAAAATGATTGATTTCGGGTGCAATTCTTCCGCTGTCAAGATAACGGAAAAACCGACCGCCTGACCCACCCCGGCTATGGTAAACGACTAGTGCGCGATCCCTCCGGTGCCGTGATCGCCCTCCCGACCTGACTGGCTGGACCAGCGGGTCGTCTGCAGCCCCGATAGCGCTATAACGTTAATCCTTGTCAATTCGGCGTCCTGCCTCGGAATTGCCATATTCTTATTGGCACTTTTAGTTTATTGTCAGGGTCTGAATGAGACCAATGACAATCTCCTAGCGTACAATTACCATAACATTTCTATGCGTGTAAGAACACTTATTCGATGGTCCTTGCGCCTGGCCCTGGCCGGGCTGTTTCTCGGTGCTGTCGGCCTGGCCGTCATCTATTACTTGTACGCGCGCGACCTGCCGGATGTGGAAACGCTGAACGTCGTGCAGCTGGAAGTACCGCTTCGGGTATACACCGAAGCTGGTAGCCTGATGGGGGTGTTCGGCGAAAGACGCCGCCAGCCGGTCGCCTTCGATGACATACCGCCGCGGTTGATCAATGCGTTTCTGGCCGGCGAAGATGCCCGCTTTTTCGAGCACCCCGGCGTCGACTGGCAGGGCCTGAGCCGGGCGGTGATCCACCTGATCCGCACCGGGGACAAATCCCAGGGCGGCAGCACGATCACCCAGCAGCTCGCGCGAAACTTTTTCCTGAGCTTCGAGAAAACCTACACCCGTAAAGCCAAAGAATTCTTCCTCGCGCTGAAGATCGAGCGGGAAATCAGCAAGGAAAAAATTCTTGAGCTGTACTTGAACAAGATCTTTCTCGGCCATCGTGCCTACGGCGTCGGCGCGGCAGCGCAAGTCTACTACGGCAAAACGCTGGACGAATTATCGCTGGCCCAAACCGCGATGATCGCCGCGCTGCCCAAAGCACCTTCGCGCATCAACCCGATCAGCCAGCCTGAACGCGCAATCGAGCGGCGTAACTATGTGCTCGGACGAATGCTGGAACTGGGCTTCGTCTCGCAGGCCGAATACCAGGAAGCCATTGCCGAGAAAGACCTTGCGTTCTATCACGGTCCGACGCTGGAGGTAGACGCACCGTTTGTTGCCGAAATGGTCCGCGCAGAAGCGATTCGACTGCTTGGCAATGCCGCCTACAGCGGCGGCTTCGACATTCGCACGACGCTCGACGGTGCGATGCAGAATGCCGCCAACCGGGCGGTACGCAAAGGCCTGTTCGATTATGACCAGCGGCACGGCTACCGCGGGCCGGAAGCCGCCATCAGCATGACCGACTATCCCCATCGCGATGACTGGCACCGCGCGCTGCAGGGCTACCGGCCGCTGGCCGGTCTGGTGCCGGGCCTGGTCGTCGAAACGGATGCGCAGGCAGCCATGGTATACCTGCAGGACGGCCAGTCGGTCTTGCTGGATCTGCAGAGCGTGAGCTGGGCACGGCCCTTTATCAGCCGGGACGAAGCCGGGGAAGCGCCGCAGGCTGTCGATCAGGTAGTCGCTACCGGCGATATTATTCGACTGCAGCTTACCGACGAGGGACAGTGGCGATTGGCGCAGTTTCCGGAAGCGGAAGCAGCGCTGGTCAGCCTGGACCCCGAAACCGGCGCCATTCGGGCTCTGGTCGGCGGCTTCGAATTTCAGCGCAGCAAATTCAACCGCGTGGTACAGGGGCGCAGGCAGCCGGGCTCCAGCTTCAAGCCATTCGTTTATTCCGCCGCACTGGAAAAAGGCTATACCACGGCATCCATGGTCAATGACGCGCCGGTGGTTTTCCATGATCCGATACAGGAGCGCACCTGGAAGCCGCAGAATTTTTCCGAACAATTCTACGGACCGACCCGGCTGCGCGAGGCCATGGTGAACTCGCGTAACCTGGTTTCCATTCGCCTGCTCGAAGATATCGGCATCGAATATGCCCGCGGCCATATCTCGCGTTTCGGCTTTGAGCGCGAAGAACTGCCGCCGGACCTGTCCATGTCGCTGGGCAGTGCAACGTTAACCCCGTTGAGTGTGGCCCGCGGTTATGCGGTATTCGCGAACGGCGGCTATCTGATCACGCCGCACTTTATTAAAGACATCCGCAATGCAGACGGCGACGTTATCTACGAGGCCGATCAGGCTTATTTGTGCCGGGACTGCGCACCGTATCAAGCCGCTTCCGAGCGGCCGGAACAACCCGATAGGCTGCTGATCCCGCTGAACGAAAATACTGATGACGGCGAGCAGCAGGCGTTTGTCGGCCCGCCCGTTCCAAATACGGCCCCGCGCGCGATATCCGCGCAAAATGCGTATCTGGTGCGTTCGATGATGATGGACGTGATCCGGCGCGGCACCGGCCGAAAAGCGCAGGAACTGGGACGGCATGACCTGGCCGGAAAGACCGGAACCACCAACGATCAGCACGATGCGTGGTTCTCGGGTTATAACGAAACGCTGGTGACAACCGTCTGGGTCGGTTTCGATGACTACCAGCCGCTTGGGCGGACCGAACTCGGCGGCAAGGCCGCGCTGCCGATCTGGATGGATTTGATGGAAACCGCGTTGACCGACGTACCGGACCGGGAACCGGAACTGCCGCAGGGTCTGGCGCAAGTCCGCATTAATCCGGAATCCGGACTGTTGGCAGCGGTCGGCAGCCCGCATGCCATGATGGAAGTTTTCCGTCTGGAACATATTCCGGAAACGGAAACCAGTGTGCCGTCGGCACAAGTTCCCGAAGAGGAAGAAGACCCGTACGATCTGTTCTGACAAGAGGTCTGTATGAACCAGCGATCACAGCGCCGCATGCAGCAGATAAAGCGCGAGGTTGCCGCCGAGGCGGCCCGTATCATGGCCACTGAAGGGCAGCGCAATTACCTCGCAGCCAAGCAAAAAGCCGCAGACCGGCTCGGCGTGTTCAACCGCCTGGCGTTGCCAAGCAATATCGACGTTGAAGAAGCCCTGAAAACCTACCTGGAACTTTACGGCGGACCGGAACGAAATGCCTTTCTGGCCGACATGCGTAAAGCAGCGCTGGACGCCATGAAATTCCTAGAGCGCTACGAACCGAAACTGGTCGGCACCGTGCTGGACGGCACCGCCGACCGGCATTCGCGTATCTCGCTGCATCTGTTCAGCGAAACGCCGGACGAGATCACCCTGTTCCTTTCCGAACGCGGTATCGCGTTCCGCGAGGAGGAGCGCCGAATCCGCTGGCACGACGGCAGCTTCCGCACGCTGCCGGTACTGGCGACCGAGGCAGGCAGCAATACCGTCGAACTATGTCTGTTCAGAAGCCTGGATCAGCGTCAGGCGCCGCCCAGTCCGGTAGACGGCAAGCCGCAGAGACGGGCCTCTATCAGCGAAGTAGAAGTTCTGGTCGACCAGGCCGATAGCGAACCGGCTTTAGTAAACAGTACTAGCGACTGCTGATTTCCACATAATCGCGTACCGTCGGGCCATTGTAGACCTGGCGCGGCCGGCCGATGCGTGTCGGATTCTCGCTTTGCTCCAGCCACTGTGATACCCAGCCCACGGTGCGTGCTATTGCAAACATCACGGTGAACATGCTGGTCGGAAAACCGAGTGCCTTGTAGATAATTCCGGAATAGAAATCGACATTGGGATAAAGCTTGCGCCGAACGAAATACTCGTCCTCCAGAGCGATTTTTTCCAGTTCCATCGCCAGTTCCAGCAGCGGGTCGTCGACACCCAGGTCGTCCAGCACTTCATGGCAGGCTTCGCGAATAATCGACGCTCGAGGATCGTAGTTCTTGTATACGCGGTGGCCGAAACCCATCAGCCTGAACGGATCGTCTCTGTCCTTGGCCTTGGCCATGTACTTGGGCACGTTTGAGACGTCGCCGATCTGATTCAGCATGTTTAACACCGCCTCATTCGCACCGCCGTGCGCCGGGCCCCACAGCGCGGCGATGCCCGCCGCGATACAGGCGTAAGGGTTGGCGCCGGTGGAGCCGACCAGCCTCACCGTCGAGGTGCTGGCGTTCTGTTCGTGATCGGCATGCAGAATAAACAGCAGGTCAAGCGCCTTGGCTGCGACCGGGTTTATTTCATACGGTTCGGCCGGTACCGAAAACATCATGTCCAGAAAGCGTTCGCAGTAGTTCAGCTTGTTCTTCGGATAGGCTACCGGCCAGCCCATATGGTGCCGGTAGCAGGCAGCGGCTATGGTCGGCATCTTTGCGATCAGCCGCTTCGCCGCCAGCGCCCGATGCTCGGGATCTTTCGGGTCCATACGGTCGTGATAGAACGCGGCCAGCGAACCTACCACACCCGCCATCATCGCCATCGGATGGGCGTCATAATGAAAACCGCTGATGAACGTATTCAGCTTCTCATGCACCATCGTGTGATAAGTGATGTCGTGCCGAAAGGCCTCATATTCGTCATTGGCCGGCAATTCGCCGTACAGCAGCAGATAGGCGACTTCTACAAAGGTGCTTTTTTCCGCCAGTTGTTCGATCGGGTAACCGCGGTAACGCAGAATGCCTTTGCCGCCGTCGATGAAGGTGATGTCGCTGGTGCAACTGGCGGTCGCCGCAAAGCCCGGATCGTAGGTAAAGTAGCCCAGGTTCTTGTACAGCTTGTTGATGTCCAGCGTCGGGTCACCTTCGGTACCACGAATAACAGGTAGTTCCAAAGATTGGTCCGTGGCTTGATCGGTGATGATGACTGGCTTATCGGACACGTCGGTCTCCTTTCTGATAGTAGCGGCATGCTTTGCCTGTGAGCGCCACCGCATGCGGTAATGTCACCCGGTGATTCTACTGTAGGTGGCAAGCCCAAGTGAACCATGAACGCACGAGCAGGCCCCGCGGGTATGCCAAAGTACGCTATCGGACCGCCTAAAACACTATCCGATGACATTATTTTCGAGCAATAAAAAACCCGCCGGCGCGAACGCGTCCGGCGGGTTTTCGGTGATATACGACCGGCTTGTTGACCCCAGCCTACTTGCCGTAGCGCCGCTTGAATTTGTCCACTCGACCACCGGAATCGACGATTTTGTGCTTGCCGGTGTAGAACGGATGCGACTTGCTGGAGATTTCCACCTTGACCAGCGGGTATTCGTTGCCGTCTTCCCACTTGATGGTATCACTGGTCTCGATGGTGGACCGCGTCAGGAACGCGAAATCGCTGGAAATATCCTGAAACACCACCGGCCTATATTCTGGGTGAATACCGGATTTCATGGTCAAACCCTGTTCTATGCTGTGAAAAAGACCGGGCAGTTTAGCGGCTTGTAACGCCGTTGGCAACACCTCCGGCGCCTCTGTTTGGGTCACTGACAAATCCCGCTCACGGCAGAAATGCGGCCTGCAGATCGTTCAAAAACCGGTAGCCCCTGGCTGTCGGCACCAGTCGTGCGTCCTGATCCCGAAGCAGTCCCCTGTCGATCAGGGGCTGCGCGGTCGGCTGAACCGATTCCCAATCCAGCCCGGTGCGCGGTGAGAAATCCGACTTATGAACGCCCCGGGCCAACCTGAGCTGGTTCAAAAAAAACTCAAACATCAGATCCTTCGCGCTCAATATCTTCTCCTCGGCCAACCAGCCCGTATCGCTGTCGGCGCCGATATAGGCCTTGGGGTGCCTGAGCTTGGCCGTGCGCACCACCCTGCCCTCGGACGGCAGGGTCAATTTGCCATGCGCGCCGGCACCGATACCCAGGTAATCGCCGAAGCGCCAGTAATTCAAATTATGCGTACAGGCACGGCCGTCCCGAGCATAGGCCGATACTTCGTACCGTTGATACCCGGCTGAAACCAGCCGATCCTCGCAAGCGGCCTGCATCGCATCGGTCTTCGATGCATTCGGCAATGTTGGCGGCCGGTGGGCAAACGCGGTGTTCGGCTCTATCGTGAGCTGATAATGCGAAATATGCGCCGGCCGGTAGCCAAGCGCCTCGTCCACGTCCCGGTCCGCGTGTCCGGGACGCTGGCCGGGCAGACCGTACATCAAGTCAATATTAAAATTAGTGATGCCGCTGGCTTGCAGATCTTTCAACGCCTGCCGGGCCTGTTGCGCGCCATGGATTCGACCAATTCGCTGCAACAACGCATCATCGAAACTCTGCACCCCCAGCGAGACGCGGTTCACGCCGGCCTCGCGATACGCGGCGAAGCGGTCGTATTCCACCGCACCCGGGTTGGCTTCCAGAGTAACTTCCGCGTCGGGCCGCAAACTCAGACGCTGACCTACCGCCTGCAAAATGGCGTCGATCCACTCTGCCGGAAACAGGCTCGGCGTTCCGCCACCGAAAAATACACTGACCACCGGCCGCCCCCAGACCCGGGGCAAATCCTGTTCCAAATCGGCGGTCAGCGCACGAACGTAATCGCCAAACGGCAGCGCTTCGGCGCCGGCGTGGGAATTAAAATCGCAATACGGGCATTTGCGAACGCACCAGGGTAAATGAATGTAGAGTGATAGCGGTGGATGCTGCAGCACGTCGGGCTACGGCAAATCGGCCAGCAGCCGAACCAGTGCCCGCGCCGCCTGGCCGCGGTGGCTGATGCGGTTTTTGGCAGGGTCGTCCAGTTCGGCCGCACTTTGATCCAGACCGTCCGGTAAAAACAGCGGATCGTAGCCGAATCCGCCGCTGCCGCGCGGGGTCGTCAGAATCCGGCCCGGCCAGCGGCCGCCGGCAATCAGCGGCGACGGGTCCGCCGCGCTGCGCAGCGCGACCATCACGCAATGGAAGCTTGCGGTTCTTCCAGCGGCCGGAATGCCCGCAATGGTTTCCAGCAGCACACGGTTGTTCGCCTGGGCGTCGGAAGGCTCACCGGCAAAACGAGCCGAGCGGACACCCGGCCCGCCGTTCAGCGCATCGACGGCCAGACCCGAGTCATCGGCAATCGCCGGCAGACCGGTCAGCGAGCTCGCATGACGCGCCTTGATCAATGCATTTTCAACAAACGTCAGCCCGGTCTCATCGGCTTCCGGCAAATTCCAATCCGACTGCGGCCGGATTTGAAAACCGAGCGGGTCCAGCAGCACGGACAGTTCTTTCAGCTTGCCCGGATTGCCGGTCGCCAGCACCCACTCGAGTGGTTTGTCGGGCGGCACTGGCTAATCCTCCGCCAACGCCAGTTGCTGGTATTGCAGCAGTTCGGCAATACCCTTGTCCGCGAGCGCCAGCAGCCGGTCCAGTTCATCCCGGCGAAACGCATGCCCTTCGGCCGTACCCTGCACCTCGATATAGGCGCCGCCGTCGTTCATGACGATGTTCATATCGGTCTCAGCGGTGGAGTCTTCCGCGTAGTCCAGGTCCAGCACCGGGCTGTCGCCGAAAATCCCGACGCTGACCGCCGCTACCGCACCGTGAACCGGGTCTTTTTTTAACACGCCGTCGGCGCGAAGCTTGCGACAGGCATCGACCAATGCCACGTACGCGCCGGTAATCGACGCCGTGCGTGTACCGCCGTCGGCCTGAATCACATCGCAATCCACCGTGACGGTCCGCTCGCCCAGCGCTTCGCGGTTCACTACCGCACGTAACGCCCGGCCGATCAAGCGCTGAATTTCCATCGTTCTGCCGCCCTGCTTGCCGCGTGCCGCTTCCCGGCCCATGCGGCTGCCGGTCGAGCGCGGCAGCATGCCGTATTCGGCGGTTACCCAGCCCTGTCCGGAGTTTCGCAGAAAATGCGGCACGCGGTCTTCCACGCTGGCATTGCACAGTACCTTGGTATTACCGCAGCTAATCAGCACCGACCCTTCGGCATGCATGGTATAGCCGCGTTCGATACTGACGGTTCGTAATTCATCGACTGATCTTCCGCTTGGCCTCATGGCTGGCTGTCCTTTTGCGTATTCGGGATTATCTTGCGTATCCGGGTTATCGGTTCCGGATCATCAGTGCCGGGTCATCGGTGGTTGTTCGTTACCGGGCACGGTAACATTGTGCCATCCTCCGACAAAGGAAACAGCCATAATGGGCGAAGACCCTGCAATGATCCGCAGCATGACGGCGTTTGCGAGCACCGACGAGTCGCGGGATTTTGGCCGCCTGGCCTGGGAAGTACGCTCTGTCAATCACCGCTATCTGGAAATCAGCCTGCGTTTGCCGGAGGAGTTTCGGCCGCTGGAGGCCGCGTTCAGAGAATGCGTTACGCAGCATGTCAAGCGCGGTAAGATCGACGCCACGCTGCGTTTTCATCCGAGCGGAAAATTTGCCGGCGCGCGGCTTGGTCTAAACCGGGACCTGGCGGAAACCCTGCTGCAGCTGCACCGCGAACTGGCCGATGCGACAGACAATCCGCAAACCCCGAATTTGCTGAACCTGATGCGCTGGCCCGGCGTCATCGACGAACAAACAGGCGACCTGCAGGAAGTACAGGCGGCATCGGTGGAGCTGATGCGAGAAGCGGTGCAGAAACTGCTGGCGATGCGCGGCCGCGAAGGCAGCAAACTCGCCGATATGATCAAGCAACGGCTGGCTGCCGTCAGCCACTGGGTCGGGCACACCCGCGAACTGCTGCCGGAAATTCGCGAACAGCACCGGCAGAAGCTGCTGGACAAGATCGCACAACTGGAGCAGCCGCTGGACGACGGCCGCCTGGAACAGGAAATCACTTTCCTGGCCCAGAAAATGGACGTGGACGAAGAACTGGACCGGCTGCACGCGCATATCGAAGAAACCTATCGCGTGTTGCAACTGGATGAGCCTGTGGGCCGGCGGCTGGATTTTCTGATGCAGGAATTCAATCGCGAGGCGAATACGCTGGGTTCGAAATCCATCGACAGCCGAACGACCAAGGTCGGCGTTGAATTGAAAGTGCTCATCGAGCAGATGCGGGAACAAATACAGAATGTCGAATAAACCAGCCTGCGAAGCGGTGGAAAATGCCGCTTCAAATAATGCTTCGCCGAAAACCGTGATCGGCCAGCTTTTCGTTGTGGCCGCACCGTCGGGGGCCGGAAAGTCCAGTCTGGTCAACGCATTGCTGGCCCGCGATGACAACCTGTCGCTGTCCATCTCGCATACCACCCGGCCGCCGCGGCCCGGCGAGTCCGAAGGTCATCACTACCACTTCGTCAGCGAAGCGGAATTCCTGGCTGATCGGGCGAACGGTGAGTTTCTCGAGCACGCCCGGGTATTTGATCACTGGTACGGCACCAGCCGGCGTTCGGTCGCGCGGTTTCTGGACAGTGGCAGGGATGTCATTCTGGAGATCGACTGGCAGGGCGCCGAACAAGTCCGCCAGCAGTTTCCGGACAGTTGCCATATTTTCATCCTGCCGCCGTCCGTCGCCAGCCTTCTCGAACGACTGAAAAAACGCGGCCAGGACTCGGAAGCGGTAATCGAGCGCCGCATGCGCGACGCGCGGGCGGAAATGGTCCATTACGGTGAATTCGACTACGTCGTGATCAACGATGATTTCGAGACCGCGCTGCACGAACTGCATGCTATCGTGATCGCCCAGCGCCTGCAGCAAAGCGCTCAGAGGCGACGGCACGAATCCTTATTGCAGGAATTGCTACAGGTTTGAATTCCATAGTAGAATTGGGGGTTTGGATTAATCCGGGAATGTACCGATGGCTCGAATTACCGTAGAAGACTGTTTGCACAATATCGACAACCGTTTCGAACTGGTGCTGACCGCTACCAAGCGCGCGCGCCAAGTGGCCAACGGCGCCGACCCGCTGGTGGAAGAGGAAAACGATAAACCGACCGTTATCGCGCTGCGGGAAATCGCCGAGAACCTGGTCAACCCTCGCAATGTCGATGTTCTGCAGGCCGAGCTGGAAGCGGCCGAAGAGTTTGCCGACCAGTTGGAACGGGCCGCCGACGAACAATAGTCCAGCGACCTCACGCCTATGACCGAACCCCCGCACTACCCGGAACCGGTTTTAAGACTGCGGGACCTGCTGAATACCTACCTCGACCCCGACAAAGTAGCCATTATTCTGCGCGCCTTTGAAGTCGGCGCCGACGCGCATCGGGGACAAACCCGCCAGAGCGGCGAAGACTACATTCTGCACCCGGTGGAAGTCGCCAGCATCCTGGCCAATATGCGCATGGACCACCAGTCCATCGCCGCCGCGATTTTGCATGACACGATCGAAGACACCCCGCTGACCAAAGAAGACCTCGTCGAACAATTCGGCGACGAGGTCGCGGAACTGGTCGACGGCGTGACCAAGCTGGACAAAATGAAATTCCGCACCCGCCAGGAAGCCACCGCGGAGTCTTTCCGCAAGCTGATGCTGGCCATGTCCAAAGACCTGCGGGTGATTTTTATCAAGCTGGCCGACCGGCTGCACAATATGCGCACGCTCAGCGCGGTCAAAGCGGATTCGCGCCGGCGCATTGCGCGCGAAACGCTGGACATCTACGCACCGATCGCCGACCGGCTCGGCATGAACCATATCAAGACCGAGCTGCAGGATCTGGGTTTTGCGAATCTGTATCCATGGCGCCACCAGGTCATCGCCGACCGGGTCCGGGCGGCGGCCGGCAATCAGCAGGAAGTACTGGACAACATCACCCGCGATCTGAAGAAAAAAATGAACGACGCCGGTATCCCATGCCGGGTGATCGGCCGGGAAAAATCGCCGTACAGCATCTACACCAAGATGATGGACAAGGACCTGACCTTTTCCGAGGTGACCGATGTTTATGCCTTTCGCATCGTGACCCATTCCGAGCCGCACTGCTACCAGGCCCTGGGCGTTGTGCACAGCCTTTATCAGCCGAAGCCCGGACGCTTCAAAGACTATATCGCGCTGCCCAAGGCCAACGGCTATCAGTCCCTGCATACGGTTTTGAACAGCCCGTACCGTGTGCCGATAGAAATTCAGATTCGCACCGAGGAAATGGACATCGTGGCCGAGAAAGGGGCTGCCGCGCACTGGTCCTACAAAACCGGCGGCAAGGGCGATTCGGCCCAGGTCAGAGCCCGCGAATGGCTGATGCAGCTCGTGGACACCCAGCGCCACACCAACGATTCGCTGGACTTTCTGGAAGGCGCGAAATCCGACCTGTTTCCCGATGAGATTTTCATTTTCACGCCGAAAGGCAAGATTATCGACCTGCGGCGCAATTCCACGGTACTGGATTTCGCATACGCCATTCACACCGATATCGGCAACCACACGCATCGCGCATCGGTCGACCGCGTCGAAGTGCCGCTGTCATACCGGCTGCGCAACGGCCAGATGGTCGAGATTCATACGCGGGACGAAGCCCATCCGAAACCGGAATGGCTGGGTTTTGTCGCAACCGCAAGAGCGCGTGCGGCGATACGCCACTATCTGAAAAGCCTGGAAGAAAAAGACACCGTGGCGCTGGGCCACCGGCTGCTGGAAAAAGCGCTGACTGCACGCAATACCTCACTGGAGGACATATCGCCGCGCCGGCTTCGCAAGTTCCTGAAAGAGAATCATTTTGAAAAGCTGGAAGAACTGTTGAGCGACCTCGCACTGGGCCAGCAACTGGCGGACATGGTCGCTGCGAAGCTGAAGCCGCGGTTCCGTATCAACAGCCGCGGAGAAGCCCAGGGCGAAACCGAAGCACTGAGCATTGCCGGCACCGAAGGCAGTGCGGTCAGCTTTGGCAACTGCTGCCACCCGATACCCGGAGACCGGATCATGGGTTACCTGTCCGCTGGCAAAGGCATTGTGGTGCACCGGATGAAATGCCGGAATACCGGGGAATTCAAAAAGCATCCGGACCGCTGTATGGAAGTCGTCTGGGCACCGATCATCGACAGCCAGTTTCAGGTCATCCTGCGCGTGATCACGAAAAACAATCCGGGCGTGCTGGCCAGCATCTCGGCCAGCATTGGCGAAGCCAACAGCAATATCGAGCGGGTGGAGCAGCCGGAATCCAACCCGGAAACCGCCACCCTGATCTTTACGCTGACTGTGGACGACCGCGATCATATGGCGCGTGTGATGCGGCGGGTAAAGCGCAACCGCAATGTCATACGCGTCACCCGGGTATCGACCTGAGGCACTACCGATTTTCGAATTCAGCGCTTTGAGGCATTGAAATGAAACAAGCGATCCATACCGATTCGGCCCCGGCCGCAATCGGCACGTATTCCCAGGCAGTTCGCCATCGCGACCTGGTATTCGTATCCGGCCAGATTCCACTGGACCCGGAAACCGGAGAAATGCTCGGCGGCGATATCGGCGAGCAGATTCACCGCGTGTTCGGCAACCTCGATGCGATCTGCCGCGCGGCCGGCGGGAACCTGAATCAGGTATTGAAGCTCACTGTCTATCTGACCGATCTGGCCCATTTCCCCCAGGTCAATGAAATCATGGCGCAGTACTTTGACACGCCCTACCCGGCACGTGCCGCCGTCGGCGTCGCGCAGTTGCCGAAACAGGCAGAGGTGGAAATGGACGCCATACTGGCGCTGCAATAGCCGCGGCGCAGGCGAAGGCCGATTGACTGAAACCCAACCAACCGCGGCGTCGCTGACCAGCCTCAAAGGCGTCGGGCCAAAGCTGCAATCGCAGTTGCAGGAAGCAGGCATTCACGCGGTCAGCGATATTCTGTTTCATCTGCCGCTGCGCTACGAAGACCGCACTCGGATTCATCCCGTCGGCGCGCTCAGCCCCGGCCAGCGGGTATTGATCGAGGGTCAAGTGGAACACGCAGCCATTGTTCCGGGTAAGCGCCGCATGCTGGTGGTTATGCTGGCCGACGGCAGCGGCCGCATCAGTCTGCGGTTTTTCCACTTTCGCTACAGTCAATACCAGCAACTGAAGCGCGGTACCCGGCTGCGCTGTTTCGGGGAAGTTAAAGCCGGATATCAGGGGCTGGAGATGATTCATCCGAATTATCAGCGGCTTGGCGATGCAAGCCCGCCACCGGCAGACCGGCTGACACCGATATACCCGACAGCGGCCGGCCTGAACCAGGCAACCTGGCTGAAACTAACCGATCAGGCCATTGCGCGCCTGCACAACGGCGAACTGGCGTTGACGGAGTTGCTTCCGGCCGACGTGCTTGAGCCGCTGGCGCTGCCGAGCCTGACCGATGCGCTGCAACTCATCCACCGTCCGCCGCCGGAAATCGACACGGCCGCACTGGAACAGCGGCGCCATCCGGCCCAGCAGCGGCTGGCGCTGGAAGAGCTGCTGGCGCACAACCTCAGCATGCAGCGGCTGCACCGCCAGCAGCGCGGTCAGCAGGCGCCGGCGATGAGCGGGCAAAGCCGGCTGGAAACACAATTCCTGGAAGCGCTGCCGTTTACCCTGACCGGCGCGCAGCAGCGGGTCGTCAAACAAATCCATGCCGATCTGAAACGGCCTTTTCCGATGCAGCGCCTGTTGCAGGGCGATGTCGGCTGCGGCAAGACCGTGGTCGCGGCCCTGGCCGTACTGCGCGCTCACGCCAGCGGCTGGCAGTCGGCGATTACCGCACCTACCGAGCTGCTGGCCGAACAGCACCGGCACAGCTTTTCCGAGTGGCTCGCACCGCTGGGCATCGAACCGGTATGGCTGTCGGGCAAGGTGACCGGCAAAGCCCGCGAAAAAGCCCTGGGCGAGATCGCCGCGGGCGCGCCGCTGGTGATCGGGACCCATGCGCTAATGCAGACCGGCGTCTCGTTCAGCAAGCTCGGTTTTGTCGTGATCGACGAACAGCACCGCTTCGGCGTCCACCAGCGTTTCGCGCTGCGGCAGAAAGGCGACCAGAGCGGAGTCACCGCCCACCAGCTGATCATGACCGCCACGCCGATTCCGCGCACCCTGGCGATGACCGCCTATGCCGGACTGGAGGTATCGGTGATCGACGAGTTGCCGCCCGGCCGCCAGCCGGTGAAGACGGTTGCGCTATCGGGCGAGCGCCGGCAGGAAGTGATTCGGCGGATTACCAAGGCCTGCGAATCGGGCCGTCAGGCCTACTGGGTCTGCACCCTGATCGAGGCTTCCGATGTGCTGGAAGCGCAGGCCGCCGAAGATACGGCGGACGAGTTGAAGGCAGCACTGCCGAACGTTGCCGTCGGCCTGATCCACGGGCGAATGAAAAGCCGCGACAAAGAAGCAGTGATGCAGTCGTTCAAGGGCGGCCGTATTCAATTGCTGGTTGCGACGACCGTGATCGAGGTCGGCGTGGATGTGCCGAACGCGACATTGATGATTATCGAGAATGTCGAGCGCCTGGGTCTGGCGCAATTGCACCAGTTGCGGGGCCGGGTCGGCCGCGGTTCGGCGCAGGCGTCCTGCGTGCTGATGTATCAGCCCCCGCTGGGCCCGACCGCGAAACAGCGCCTGAATATCATGCGGGAAACTAATGACGGTTTTCGAATTGCCGAAAAGGACCTGGAACTCAGAGGTCCCGGCGAAGTGCTCGGAACGCGGCAGACCGGCGCACTGCAATTCCGCATCGCCGATCTGGCCCGGGATCAGGCGCTGCTGGCAAAAATCCCGCGCATCGCCGACCGAATGCTGACGGGCTACCCGCAGCAGGCCGATGCGCTGATTCAACGGTGGATCGGGCAGGCAGAACGCTACGCCGAGGTCTGACCGGGCGGATACGGCCCGATACCCCCTTGACTATCGTCTGTCGCGTACCTAACGAACGCCAATAGCGGCATAGAATAACTATTCAACCAATTACTCGAGGTCCGGCAGCACTTCTTCCACCAGGCTGTGGCGCGCCTGTTTGATCGCCGCCGACAGCGCCTGTTCCGATCGCTTGCTGGCCTCATTCCGGCTCGCAGCCGTCAGCACATCCACATGGCCGTTCCACAGTGTGGACAGCTCGCCGCCCATGGCCGGGGCGTCGCCCGGCATCAGGCTCATCAGATCGCGAATCAGCAGCGCGGAACCGTAGCCCCGTATCCGCAGTTCGTCCGCGCGGCTTTCGCTGTAGTTTCCCGGCAGAAAATAGTAGGCCTGGTCAACCACCGTCTGCAGTTCCGCCAGTTCTTCCAGCGTACGGAAAGCGGCATGTCGAATATTGCGTTGATACTCGGTCGTTTCGTTCCGCCAGGTGTTGTATCCAAGGCTGCCGACAGCGATGAACAAGCTGATCAGTGCGACGGCATTGTTGCGAATCTGTTCGGTGATCGTGGGCATGGCTACAATACTGCCACTACGGGCAACTCGAGTTGCTCTCGGGCCGCCGCAACGTCTTTTTCGATGTTCTCAAGCACTGCCTGAAACCGCGGCAGATCGCGCATACTGTTCAGCCGGAAATCCACCGCAATCAGCCAGCTATGGCGGAACCCGAGTTCGTAGGCCGCTTCCAGCGCCTCCAGCGCTTTTTCCTGATCGCCGCGCATGGCCCAGATGCCGGCGCGCACATAATACAAATCCGGCATCTTCATTCCGGAATTGGAAACCTGTACCAGCAGCCGGTCGACCTGGTCCAGCGAGGCCTGGGCCGCTGCTACTTTGCCGTTTTCGATTTGTACGTAAGCCAGAAGGGTCAGCAAGTTCATCGCCAAACTGTCCGGCAGCAGGTTGGGTATCGCGTCGCGGGCCTGCGACAGATACGCTTCCGCCAGCTCGGATTTGTTTTCTATCATCGCCAGCATACCGCGATTGAAGCGATCGGTAATAATCTGCGTGGTCTGAGCCTCGCTATTGGCATCAAGCTGCTCGCCGCTGCCGATCAGGCGGCGCATTTCGTCCACCCGGCCCTGGGCCATCAGAAAGAAGTAATAGGTTTGCTCAACGCCGAGGTTTTCCGCGGCGACCTCCAGCGCCTGGTCCAGCACTTTCTGGGCCTGGCCGAAATCGCCCAGATCCATCCAGGCCTGAGCCGCAGCCGTCAATGCCAGCGGGTCGTTCGGCGACAACTCTACGGACTGCTGAGACCAGGTCCACGCATCGGCCATTCTTCCGTAGTTGCTGGCCCAATTCGCCATATTGCGTAATATCATCGCCGAATTGGGCTTGATCGCATGAATCTCCTGCAGCCGCTCCATACCCAGATCGTATTCGCCAAACTGAAAGTACAAGCTGCCGAGATTGATATTCAGCAGTTCGTTAAGCGGATCCTGCTCCAAGGCTTCCTCCAGTATCAGCCGGTTTTCCGGCAGCCGCCCCTGATCGGCGATCACGCCGGCCAGCCATAGTTTGGCTGGAACGTAGGAATCATTGAGTTCTATCGCACGCCTGAGCGAGGATTCGGCCGCGTCGTGCTGGCCGATCTGCCAGCGCGCCAGACCCAAAGACGCGAAAGCCTCGGCGGACTGGGGATTCAGCTCCAGTGCATGGGATATCAACGGCTGGGCTTTGGTGATCGCTTCATCCGGCGAAATGTTACCGTAGCTGGACAGCAGCAGCCACGAATCGGCCAGCCCGGAATACGCCGGTGCGAAATCCGGATCGGCCTTAATCGCCTCGCCGAATTTGGCGATCGCAAGCTGCAACTCTTCCGGACCGCGCCGCCACCAGTGCAGCCGGGCCGTGTTATAGGCCTGCTGGCTGGCCAGCACATCGGTGGACGCAAACGGCGACCTGAGCTCGCTGATACCATCGAACGATTCAACCAGGGATTCGGATATCGCCTTTGCGATTTCGTCCTGAATGGCAAAGATATCATTCAGTTCGCGGTCATAGGTCTTGGACCAGATGTGATAACCGTCGGTGACATTGATCAACTGCGCGGTCAGGCGAATCTGGTTGCCGCTGGTGCGCAAACTGCCCTCCAGTATCTTGCTGACATTTAACAGCCGGCCGATTTCCTTGATATTCAGTTTTTTGTCGCGCAGCGCAAAGGACGACGTCCTCGCGGCAACGCGCAGACCGTCCACCTGGGCCAGAATATTCAGTATCTCCTCGGCGATGCCGTCTGAAAAATGTGCCTGATCGCCACCCGGGCTCAGGTCGTCAAAAGGCAGTACTGCAATGGAATTTTCCGGTGCAGTGCTGACGCCGCCGGCAACCAACTGGTTACCCGGAGCGAGCTGACCACCGGACAGCAGATCACCGTAGTATTGAAACAGACCGGCACCGAGGGCACCGGTCAGAATCAGCATCGCGGTAAACAGGCCGGCGGTTTGCCTCGGACTCAGCAGGCCGCCGGTCTGACGCTTGATACCGGTACCGCTGACCTGAAATACCCAGGCCAGCAGGAACACGATCGGGAAACCCAGAATGACCAGCAACGCAACCAGGGTTTTCACCCACTGCGACAGCAGCAGCGCCTCGCCGGTCGCATCCAGCAACTGCAGACCGATAAACGCCGCAACCGCATAAGTACCCAGGGTACGCGGGATCTTGCGGCGGTTGAGTTCGGCCACCACGGCTGACATGAACGAATGGCTTTTAGTGCCGCTTGTCACGATTTCTGGTTCCACATGGTCCGATGCGTTGGCGGAATGCGCACCTTCGCTTCCTTATTATCCCCGCTTCCTATAGTCTCAGGGCCATTATTTCCGGGCTATTGCTTTCATGGCCGGCTTATCAGGACCGACGTTTGTTGACATCGCCAAGTGTCCCGTCCCGCTTCAGCCGGATCAGGCCGGAGATATCCTCATCGCCATAGCCTGCTTCCACCAGTCGCCGGTAATCCTCAAGCGCCCGTTCTACCACTGGTACTGAGATATCCAAATCCTGTGCCAGTTCCAGGCAAATCTGCAAATCCTTCAGCAACAGCGACTGCTTGAAACCCGCCCCGAATTCACTGTTACGCATGGTACGGCCCCGATGCGATAAAAACCAATTCCCGGCCGCCCCGGAACTCAGCACCTGCTGCAACGGTTCTGTCGGCAGGCCCAAGTGTTCGGCCAATGCCAGACCTTCGCATACCGCTTCCGCTATGCCGCCGACCAGTACCTGATTAACGGCCTTTGCAGCCTGACCGTTACCGATACCGCCCATATGCCGAACCTCGGCCGCAAACGGCTTCAGCAATGGCAGAATCCGCTCAAAAGTGGCGTCATTCGCGCCGACCATGACCGATAAGCGGCCATTTTTTGCGCCTTCCACGCCGCCGGACACTGGCGCATCGGCGAATTCTACATCGTTTTGCGCCAATCGCGCCCCGACCTCCCGCGCGGTTCCCGGGCCGACGGTAGACGTATCCACCACCAGCTGGCCGGCGCGTAGACCGGGTGCTATCGCATCGACAATCTGCATCAGATCACCGTCTTTCGACACGCAGATAAACACGACCTCGCAATGCGAAGCCAGCGTTTCGATCCGCTCTGGAGCCGCAGGCGACCCGCCGACCCCGGTTGGGTGAGCGAGCAACGCGAGCGGCACCAGAGGGGTCGCGCCTTCGTTCTACGCTGTCTTGCGGTTGCGGTTTTCGTCCGCAGGACGAAAGAAGCGGGCGCGAGACTCCTTACTGCTGTGACACTCCAACGGCGGCAAAAGGTTACCGCTTTTTCGCCAGTCCGGTTCCAGACTGCGGTCAAATACCCCGCTGCAGCCAGGTGACCGGCCATTGGCGCGCCCATGGCTCCGAGGCCGATAAAACCAGCCGCCAACGTCGTCATTCATTGGTCTCCAGATAAGTGTATCCGTCCAGGCCCGAGCGCAGCGCCTGAAATAGCAAACGCTTTTCCCGCTGATCCAGTTGGCTCGCTGCCACCTTGCGCCGAATGCCGGCCTCCAGGCTGTCTCGCTCGAAACCGACCGCGGCCAGCAACGTTGCGGCACGGTCGCCGGACCGCAGCGACTCCAGGCGCAGCTCGCCGTCTTGCACCCAGACATCGACGCTGTCGGTATCGCCGAACAGGTTATGGATATCGCCCAGGGTTTCCTGGTAGGCGCCGGTCAGGAAGATGCCTAGCAGATACGGCCTGCCGGGCTCGATATCATGTACGCTGAGGGTCGGCTGCAGCGCATATTGTTGAACGTACCGGTCAATGCGCCCGTCGGAATCGCAGGTCAGGTCTTTGAGCAGCGCATGACGCCGTGGAACTTCGTCCAGCCGCGCCAGCGGGACGATGGGAAAGATCTGATTCAATGCCCAGATATCCGGCAGCGACTGAAATATCGACAAGTTAACGAAATACTTGTCCGCCAGCTTTTTATTCAGGGCATCCCGTAACTCGCGGTCTGCCCGGGACTTGGGGACCAATGACTCACGCAGCGTCGACAGCAGCAGATGATAAGCGTTCTCGATCTCTGCACGATCATAGAGGCCCAGATTTCCAGCCTGGAATTCCAGCCGTGCGTCAGCCAGGCAGCGATCCGCTTCCGGCAACAGGTCGGCAGCCGGGCTGTGCCGTGCCGCGCCCGTCAGCTCCCGAAGCCTTTGAACCGCATCCGACTTCGCATCGTCGGATGGTGGTGCCGGATCGAATTTTTCCGTTGCGACCACCTCGGTTACCAGTACCGCGTGGTGGGCGCTCAGTGCACGGCCGGATTCGGAAATCAGCTCGGGATGTGGAATTCCGTGCTGCCGGCAGGTCCTGGCCAGCGCGCCGACGATGGTTTGCGCATACTGCGCCATGTCGTAATTAATGGAACAGAAACTCTTCGAACGCGTACCCTCGTAGTCCACACCGAGGCCGCCTCCGATATCCAGCGCCGCGATAGCAACACCAAGCGACCGCAATTCCTGCAGAAAACGTCCGGCTTCTTCCACGCCGTTTCGAATATCCTGCAGATCGGCAATCTGCGAGCCCATATGAAAGTGCAGCATTTGCAGGCGATCAAGCCAGTCCGCATCGCGCAAGCGGCCGATCAGGCCCAATAGCTGGCCGGCCGATAAGCCGAACTTGGCCTCCTCGCCGCCGGTGTTCTGCCAATTGCCCGTACCGAGCGAAGCCAGGCGCAGACGGACGCCGAGACTCGGCAGAATATTCAGGCGGCGGGATTCTTGATCAATCAAATCCAGCTCGCCCGGTTTCTCAATCACCAGGTACACCCGTAAACCCAGATGCTGGCCAAGCAAGGCCAGGCGCACATATTCGCGGTCTTTATAACCGTTGCAGATAACGACCCGGCCCGGCTCCGACCGTGCCAGCACCGCGATCAGTTCCGGTTTACTGCCGGCTTCCAGCGCAAAGCCGTCGATGGATGACAGTGTATCGACAACGGTGCGCTGCTGATTGACTTTGACGGGATAGGCGGGCGTATAAGCGCCGCGATAGCCATGCGTGGCAATCGCGTCTTTAAATGCACCGGTCAAACAGGCCGCCCGGTGCATCAGAATCTGTGGAAAACGCAGCAGCAACGGTAAGCGCTGCGCCTGTGCCTGCGCTGCATCCACAACCGCCTGAAAACGGCAGTTCTCGCCGCCGGCTGCCGGATCGACGGTCATATACCCGGACGAATCAATATCGAAATAAGGGCTGCCCCAGGCATCAATGGCATATCGCGCCCGCGCTTGGGCGATATCCCAGCCCCGATCGGCCTCGTGTTGCATACTCGTTCCCGCCCACCGGCTGTCAGCCGGCTATTGTAAGGCCACGCCCGGCTGCTGTCTTCGGTTAGCGCGAGACAAACCCGCGCTCGGAAAAACGCTAGGTTCGCCGCACCAGATTTTTCCGGGTAGTGGCCTGACAGCACCGCGCAGAACGGATTAAGCGCTTTCGACCCGGCCAGGTAAAATATGCCGACCTGAACGAGAGCACCGCTATGAACCTGAACGATCGGTGGTTTACCGAACAGTGCGACGAAGCCGGCTGCGCCCTTTCCTATCGGATTGAAGCGCATTTGCACAGTGAGCAGTCCCGATACCAGAAAATCGACATCTACCAGACCACTGACTGGGGCCGGCTAATGGCTATCGACGGCTTCGTGATGCTGACCGGCCGGGATAATTTCCTTTACCACGAAATGATGACCCACCCGGCGTTGTTCACTCACGACCGGCCCGAAGACATCGTCATCGTTGGCGGCGGCGATTGCGGTACCTTGCGCGAAGTGCTCAAGCATGCGTCTGTAAGACGGGCGGTGCAGGTGGAAATCGACGAGCGTGTGACGCGTCTGGCCGAACAATATTTTCCGGAGCTGTGCGAATCGAATGATGACCCGCGGGCCGAACTGCAGTTCGCCGACGGGGTTAAGTTCATCGCGCAACTGCCGAATGCCAGCCAGGACCTGGTCATCGTCGATTCAACCGATCCGATCGGGCCGGCCGAAGGCCTGTTCGGACCGGCCTTTGTCGCGGATTGCGAGCGCGTGCTGCGGCCCGGCGGCATTTTGGTACAGCAGAGCGAGTCGCCGTTAATTCATCAGAACATTATTCGGCCGCTACGAGACAAAATGAGGAATGCCAGCTTCGCGGACGTGCGGACCTTGCCGTTTCCGCAGCCGTGCTATCCCAGTGGCTGGTGGAGCTGCACCCTGGCACGCAAAGCGCAATCGCTGGAGAGTTTTCGAACCGAAGCAGTCGAGACCCGGCAGTTCGCCACCCGGTATTACAACGCCGACATTCATCGCGCCGCACTGGCCCGCCCCGAGTTTATGAAAGCCTGGTAGACCCCGGTCCCCCAAAGAGCGCCTCCCAGGCAGAACGCCCCAACGGTCGAAGATCAATGCAGGAGCGCCTTCAGGCGCGAATGTCATACGTAATAATCAGTGCGGAGAGTAATGGGCACGGATTGGGAAGCACCTGCCATCGCGCCTAGAGGCGCTCCTACCGAACAGGTCTCTGCCGGCCACGGTATAGCAAAGCAATCCACCGTCATTACAGCGCATCCTCACCTTCTTCCCCGGTACGGATTCGCACCGCCCGTTCCAGGCTGTGCACAAAGATTTTGCCGTCACCGATTTTGCCGGACACCGCGGCCTGCTGAATCGCGTCGATCACCGCCGCGACACGATCATCGGCCACCGCGATCTCCAGTTTGAGCTTGGGCAGGAAATCTACTACGTACTCCGCACCCCGGTATAATTCCGTATGCCCTTTTTGCCGGCCGAAACCGCGCACTTCGGTCACTGTCATGCCTTGTACGCCAACTTCTGACAGCCCGTCGCGTACATCGTCCAATTTAAACGGCTTGATAATTGCCGTTATCATCTTCATGGTTGGTCCTTATTCGCCGGTTTATGGCCGCGGCGCAGCCGCCTGAGCCGGATAATGACAGCCGCAGCCCCAAAAGGAAATAGTCCCTAAGGAAATAGCCCCAAAGGAAATAGCTATGGTATTCGATTTTCAGATCGTCGATGATTTGACCCGGAAACTCTCCAACGCACTGCCGCCCGGTCTCAAGCAGGCCAGAGAAGACGTCGAAACCCAGTTCAAAGAGATACTGCAAAGCGCACTGGGGCGGCTTAATGTCGTGCCGCTGGAGGAATTCGAAGTACAGAGCGCGGTACTGGCCAAAACCCGCAAAAAACTGCAGACGCTGGAAAAACGCGTGGCCCGGCTGGAAGGTGTTTATGACGAGGAACACGAGGAATAGCAATGTCGCTGGCGCTGGCGTTCAGCCGTGCCCAGCTGGGCATTGACGCGCCAGAAGTTATCGTCGAGGTCCATCTGGCTCCGGGCCTGCCGGGGCTGTCCATCGTCGGATTGCCGGAAGCCGCCGTCAAAGAGAGCAAAGACCGGGTCCGCGCCGCGCTGATCAATGTCGGCTTCGAATTCCCGGCCCGCCGTATCACTATTTCACTGGCACCGGCCGATCTGCCCAAAGAAGGTAGCCGCTTCGACCTGGCTATTGCGCTGGGGATACTGGCCGCATCAGACCAGGTCGACCGGCAGCGCCTGGCCGCGTTCGAATTCCTCGGCGAATTATCGTTGAGCGGCGATATACGCCCTATCCACGGCGTGCTGCCGGCCGCGCTGCAAGCGCGGCGGACTGACCGGCAGTTGGTGGTACCGACCGCCAACGGCGCCGAAGCCGCGCTGGTGCGAAACTGCAAAACCCTGTGTGCGTCATCGCTGTTGGCGGTGGTCGCACACCTCCAGGGCGGGCAAGCGCTGCCGGGCCCGTCAAATGCACCGACCGATATCGAAGACAACCTGCCCGATCTGGCAGACGTCCGGGGCCAGTACCATGCTCGCCGCGCGCTGGAAATAGCCGCCGCCGGCGGCCATAACCTGCTGATGACAGGTCCGCCGGGAACCGGGAAAACCATGCTGGCAAGCCGCCTGCCAGGAATCCTGCCGCCAATGACCGAACGCGAAGCCCTGGAAGCGGCGGCTGTCAGCTCGATCAGCAACCAGACTTTTGACCCGGCCCTGTGGCGCAAACGGCCATTCCGCGCCCCGCACCACACCGCCAGCGCCGTCGCCCTGGTCGGCGGCGGATCCAAACCGCGCCCGGGCGAAATCTCACTGGCCCACCACGGCGTATTGTTTCTCGACGAACTACCCGAATTCAGCCGCCATGTGCTGGAAGTCCTGAGAGAACCGATGGAATCCGGCAGCATCGTCATCTCCCGCGCCGCACTGCAGGCGGAATTCCCGGCCAACTTTCAGCTCGTTGCAGCGATGAACCCCTGTCATTGCGGGTTCCTGAGCGATCCGTCCGGTCAATGTAACTGCTCCGCTGAACAAGTCCGCCGTTATCGCGGCCGAATCTCCGGCCCTATTCTGGATCGAATTGACCTGCACATCGACGTACCGCGGATGCCGATTCGGGAAATCAACAGTCAGCAAACAAATGAGTCTAGTCTAGAAGTCAGAGAGAGAGTTATCGCCGCTCGAAGGCGGCAAATGCAACGCGCCGGCAAACCCAATGAACAACTATCTAACCAGGAAATCAAACAAGATTGCCAACTATCCGAATCAGATCAGAGTTTTCTGGAACAAGCCGCTGAAAAACTCCGTCTTTCCGCTCGAGCATATCATCGCGTTCTTAAAGTCGCCCGCACGATAGCTGACTTGCAAAACTCAGAACGAATCCTGCGATCCCAAATTACAGAAGCCGCCAGCTACCGAAGCTGTGAGCGACAGGCAGCCTGGCCATGATCCGGCGGGCACCGGCGTCTGCAGGGCACCAATGCATTCCCGATAGCCGGGCCGGTCGGCTGCTCTGGCGCAGGGAAAGTACGTGAAGGTCAAGCGCAAGACTGAAGCGAACCTTCCGGATTACGTCATTGTGCTACCCATATCCAATTCAAACAGATTATGGTCGCGCCCGGCCGATCATCTGATCTCGACGTTCAAAAAGCACTTTCAATTGACGTTCACTCAGCTCATTTTGGAGCAACTCGCGCAGCGTATTGTCATGCAATTCTGCCAGCGCAGTTCGCCACTCTCCATCAATAGGAATCTTGCCGTTTTCCAAGAATGAAAGCGGGCCATTCTGCTCACCAAATGAATTCTGATGATCGACCAGCATCAGTTTCCATTCACCGGGATCGTACATCATTGACGAGGGCGTTCTCGATGGGTTGTTGATGAGTGCGTCAAAAATATGCATGACTGCCCGCTGCTTTTCCAGTGGACACCGCACCTTGTCCCCGTGATTTCCGGTAACTCGCTCGCGCTCGGAAATCGCTCCCGTCGGAACGTATTGCAGCGTACCCATCTGGCCCTCGATTTCGCGGAGAACAGTTACCGGTACCATCCCGAACTGCAACTGCCGATCAAGTTTATACGCTGCGAGTTCTGGCAAGTACCGTTCGCCATCCATCGGCATCTTGAAATACGCAAACACCGTTTCATCGCCTTTTTTAACCTGCACCAGATTCCAAGGAGCACCGTTTGCATTCCAGTCAACCACAACCCCATTGCGCAGGATACCTGCCAGCGCGAGATCATCGGCCAGACGAGGACCAAACCCTCGTTCGCCCGCAGCATATGAAACGGGGCTCCAATCTGCCGAACCCTCCTGATTGATCGACCTGATTTCGCCATCCGTGATAACCAGCGCATTACCACTGCCGTTGTAGTGGCTCTTTAGCATGCCGGTGTCAATCATGATGACGCGCCCGTTCATGCGTTTTTCCACGCGGCGCGTACCGGTTGGTGTGTGCCCAATCACGACGCGGCTTGCGTCAAGCTTGGCCAGCGCGGCATTCAGCACATCTCCCTCGACGAACTTGCTACAGGCTGCGGTACCACGATACCAGGTCGGCCCGGCCGAGTTATTCAACGGTGACTTGCTGAGATCAATAGCGGCGCGGGCGGCGTACTCCAATCCTGCCTCAATCTTTCCTGACTCCAGCAGCGAGGCCAATAACCGGGGCAGCTCCCTGAACCCGTCGAGCGGGCTTATCATGCCTGCATCGGTAAGCGCCGCCCGGCTGGCGACATAGTTGGCCAGGTCATTTTTGAGCGTCCGATTAACGCCTTCGAGCCCATTCTCTGCGACGTAAGGCGGCAGGCCGCCATGTACAAACACGGTGTCATTGATCACAATCATTATCGGCTTTTCGAGCAGCCACTTTCCATACAGGCCGGCGGGTCCGAATGCCTGGCGGTGCCCGAAATACCCTGAAGGGGCCTTTTCTTCAAATTTCGCCCTGGTGACTGACTCGTCGATATCCGCCGGCTGACGCTGGCGAAACCGCTGGTACCAGAGTTTACGTTCTTCGACAGACTCGGTATCGGAAAAAGCCGCATACTCCTCGCCGGCGACGTAGCGAAGATCGCCGATGAGATTCATGACCTCGTGGTTGCCCAGCAGTTGATGTACCCGGCCGCCAGCCATGCGAGCTTCTTTCTCCAGGCGCATGACCAGATCCATTACCATCCGCGAACCCGGTCCGCGGTCAAGCAAGTCACCGGTGATGACGAGGTGGGTACTACCGCCGGACCAGGCTTGATGGTCGTCAATGACTTTCGCTTTTCGCAGCGTTTCGACCAGCGCCCCGTAAGCGCCGTGAATATCGCTGACAGCGACGATACGCTCCACATCCTTGAAACGCCAATCGTCAGATTGCACCGCAGAAAATGGCAGGAACAGAATCAGCATCAGGACTGTCAGTGAGCCAGTTCTGTTAAAAGCCGCCCATGTTTTCCAGCGATTGACCATATTCAAAACGTCTCAGTCGGGACTGCGGCCTTCATCACAAAAAATGCAGACCAGCCCGAACACGGGCTGGTCTGCCGGTCAGAAAAGCCTGCTTGAAACTAACTTCGTCAGTTAGTAAAACCCTCTTCTACATATAAATACAACAAGCGACGAACACCTCCACCATGCCTGCAGTCGAAACTGCCGATGCCGCGCGAAAGTTGTCCGTCCACCGTGCGTTGGTCAGCTAGGATACCGAAAAATCATGCCTCTAGTACATAGCCGACGAAAAGCCTCGTTACACCCACTTTAGAATTTCCAGTTGAACGACATGCGGGCGTTGAAGGGCGCTCCAACAGTGGCCTGATGCGTGCTGTGCGAGTTGGGGAAGTAAAGTTCATCGGTCAGATTCTCGATATTGAGCTGAATCCGAAGCTGTTCAGACAGGTCATAGTAGGCAGCCGCATCAACACGAGTATAGCTCGGCAAGATCGCGGTATTTCCATTGTTGATGAAACTCTCATCTTGATAGATCAGGCCAAGGCCCAACCCAAGCTTGTCTGTAGCCTGGAAATTATTCCAAATTGAGAACATGTTTTCGGGCAGCTCCCGCGGACGCAGACCTGTCGGGCCGGACCGATTGACCTGTTCACCGTCGAGGTTGCTATAGCTGGCATATATGGACCAGCGGTCCGTCACTTGCCCCTGAAGCTGCACTTCGAAACCCGTAATCTCCGAGTCGATGACATCCAGGGTTTCCGGATCATTGTCGGAGACCTGCGGCGAGCTTTGCTCGATCTCGAACACGGCAGCCGTCAGGCTCAGGCCCGGTTGAAAGTCCCATTTCAATCCCGCCTCGAGGTTAGTGAACGTGTTTGGATCAAGCTGGTTGTTATTGCCATTGATATTCGCGAACTGCTCGCCGCTGCGTGGCAGGAAGGTTTCACTGTAACTACCGTAAACCGAGATGTTTTCCTGTGGCTTGAAGATCAAACCAAGGCGCGGTGAAGTTTCTTCGTCTTTACGACTCCGCGTTTCATTTGCCGGAACGTTGAAGACTTCGATATCAAAGCTGTCGAACCGTGCCCCGACGACTAAATCAAGCTGCTCTGAGAGCTCGATTTCATCCTGGATATAGAAAGAAAAGACGTCAATGTCTACGCGGGTGTCATCGTTGAGGTCGGTACTGAAGCTGTTAGTTGTCGTTACACCATTGGCATTGGTACCAACGCCACCACGCAGCATGATCGGACGAATGACTGAGAAGATTTCATTGTCGTCCATCGTTGTGTCCCAGAATGCATTGAACCGATCCTGGTCTGAAGAAGTATCGATAAATTCGGTACCGGCAACGATGGTGTGGTTGGTGTTGCCCGTGCTGAATTCCCCAACCAGGTTTCCTGACAGGATCAGGTTTTCACGCTGGGTTGTGTCGACATAGCCATCCAGGGTGACGACATTTGGCGTATTGACCGGGTCGTAACCTGAGACGTAGAAGTTCTGATAGAACTTGTCATAGTCGCCATAGAATGCGCTGAAGACGCCTTTCAGATTATCTGAAAAATCATGTTGCAGCGTTGCGCGCAGCAAATGGGCTTCCAGCGTGGTTTTGTTGAGCTCCGGGTCACCGAAAACGACGTGTCTGAAGGCTTCGACCGGACGGCCGTCAGAGCCCGTCGGAATGCCGCGGTCAATAAAGCGCTCATGATCGACATATTCATACGACAGATCGAGCGTCGTGTCCGGGTTCAGCTCGAATTTGGCCGTTGGATTGATGCCAATCCGGTCTCCATCAAAGAAATCGCGGTGATTCTCTAGCTGCTCATACATTGCATTGATGCGAAAGGCGGAGTTTTCCGTTGTGGAAAAATTGCTGTCAAGCTGAAGACCAGATCCACCGAACGAGTCGAGACTGCCCTGGATTCCGGAAAACGTTTCGCCGATAACGCCTTTTTTCGTCACGCGGTTCAGAACGCCGCCGGCGCCGCCACGCCCGAAAAACAGCGCATTGGGTCCGCGCAGAATCTCCACCTGCTCGAGGTTATACAGCGGTCGGTAGTACTGAACATCGTCACGGATGCCGTCAATGAAGAAATCAGCCGTCGAACGCACGCCCCGAAAGACGACCGCGTCGCGATGGCCTTCTCCCTGTGAACTGTTCAGGCCAGGCAGATAGTTGACGATATCACCCACGCTTGTGAAACCTAAATCCGTAATCTCGTCGGCAGTCATAATTGACAGGCTTTGCGGCACATCAATAATGGGCGTTGGGGTTTTGAGCGCGTTGACCCGGTCTATATAGAGAACCTTCCCGACAACTTCGACCTGTTCCAGATCGACCGTCTCCGGATTTTCGTCCTGTACATCCTTTTCATGGGTTTGAGCCACCAGAGAAGACCCCGGCACAGCCAGGGACAACGCGGCCACGCTGAACAGACAGAAAATGAATCGAGCCATAATATTTCCTAGATATGAGAATGAGAATGAGAGTTATTCTCATTCAGAGAATCGCACTATATGATTAGCCCCGAGCGTTGTCAACAGGCACACAGTGGATTGAGGAGCGAGTCGCTCGGCCGGCACCGAATGGTCAACATTTCATCGAGTTCCTGCATCGGATGTGTCGGCAATACCCGAGGGGGGAAGGTGGCCCAGGTACTGCCGCCGGCAGCGATTGTGAATGTGCCTGCAAGCCACGGCATTAGCGTTCCTCCAAATTAAACGAACCTGCCGGTTTATAGCAGCCTGGTTAGGACGGCATTACAAATTATCTTCGGACGGTGATCTATTTGGTTCTGGAGAAGCAACATATCCTATTTTAGGATGATAGGTACATTAGTCATTTGAGCCCCTTTTCTTTAAGCAGCTTCTCGTATCGCACTGCGAATGCAGAAAATGTGAGGTTAACAGCCCTGCAGATAAAAAAAAGCTCAACACCGTCAAGCCGCCTGTCCCCGCTTTCGTATTTGGAAATGAAAGATTGAGGTTTTCCAAGTCTTTCCGCTAAATCTTCTTGATAAAGGCCAGCTTCCTTCCGCAACTGGCGCAGGAGTAATCTGAGAACTTCGTTATGGGGCTGATAGAGGGATTTTTTCACCCTCACTGTATATCCCACTTGCGGATATATCCCAGTATAGGATATGATGCCAATCCTAAAATGAGATTGCTGGTAGTTGCTCCAAGGGAAAAATGGCGGTAAAGAGTGAAATTCTCAAATACAGGCTAGCAATCCTCATCAATCACCGGTGTGGGAGCAAGAAACCGGATAGGACTGAGAAACAGGAAAAGAAAAAAGGCTAGCAATAGGTTTTCCGCACTAAAAAGAACCTATTGCTGCTATAGGGCATCGCATAGATGCTTATGTTCGCAAGCAAAGGGGGGAAGTCTGATTTCTCCCTTTCCTCATAGCAGTTTTTACGTTATGCGAATAACTGTTAGTGGGCTGCTCCAGCCCTGCATGGTAATGCGGGTTATTTTTGATCTAGAAAGGGAGGTCTCATTGATGCGTTTAATTCATCTTGTACCTGTTTTGTTTTTAATCTTTTCACTTGATGTTTTTGCTCAAGACCCTGCGGAATTGCCACCTATAACAGTTGTAGCCCCCACTACCGATGGCGGTAACATTGTATGTATGGGAAGTGGGTGCGCTAGCGTATTATCCGCTCTCAACAACAGCGGGTATAACCCCTTTTACAAAGACCACCTGACTCCAGAAGATGGAGAAGGCAATAGTGACGCAGATCGTGCAAGATTTTGCAGCAAATTAAAGAAAGATAAGCCGAAAAACTGCACGGTATTGTTATGGCCAACTTTAAATTATCCATCTGCACCTGGATTTGACCCGAACTGGTCGCCCAATGGTTGCGGAACCGGCGCGATCGCAAACGCTATTGCAGGAGGATTTTTAAACTATTTAATGGGTAATTTTCACACGATGGATGAACCCTACGAGGGAATCAGTTTTCGTTCTGCATGTAATTCACATGACCTCTGTTTTGGAACCATCGGATCCACATTTTCGGGCTGCAACTCCGCATTCAGGACTGACATGAATAGTGCTTGTGGCTCCACCTATGGATGTAAAATTTATGCCGACGTCTATCACTTTGCCGTCTCGACAGATAAATTTGGGAAAGCTGCCTTCAAAAATTCACAAGCAGCTTCCCAGTGCGCCAGTTGGGCCAAGCAAATGGAACTTAATCGGTGTAAATTTTAATTCTTAACACCACTATAGCGATGGAGACACGACCTTGAAGCCTAACAATACGATAGTGACTAGTTTGTTTGTGATGGTGGCCGTCTCCATCATTCTAGTTCTGCTTATTATGTTCCGCCCTTCCGCTACCGAAGAAGTCAATAATAGTGACCAAGGAGTGCAGATACCTTTAGAAAAAGCAGTGATTGAATCACAGTTGGATTCCAAATCAGCTACGCAAACTGACGTGAAAACAAATGCTGCTGTTGACACGTCCGTTGATCTGTGGAGCGTCTACCCCGAACGGGATCAAGAGCGTATCACGTCATTCAATGAATTGTATTTTAATGCCTTACAATTCTATAACCGCGAGCAGTATGACTGGATGGTTCAGAGAGGCTACCCGACACCTGAAGATATCTTAATGGCAGATACGATGAGCTTGGCTGAACTACAGCGTATGGCTGACAGCGGGAGTATCGTGGCAATGAATCTCGTTGTAGACCGGACGTTAAATGAAATGATTAGCCTTCGACACGAGCAAGTAGCGCAGGGGCTTGATCCTTATGAAAGCGAAGTGTTTTTTAAATACGCTACCCTTGTCACGAAGTATACTGATATGGCCGCGGAGCATGGATCACCTTTTACCGGCTATCTGAAAGCCAGAGAAAGCTTTGAACTCGGCACGATTAATAACCCGAGTCCTGGTGCGTTCCAAGAAGCCGTCGAATTATCATTACTTGGTTTCGCATTTGCGGCTTCCATGGGTGACACTTATGCAGCAAGTCGTGCTCGTACACTTGCAGCTCATGCAAGCGTCGATATTCAAGTTTTTAACCACTATATGCGTTATGATAGTTTCTTCAAGTCTCTAGTTGGGCCTAACTGTATTCTTCCGCCTGATGAAATGCCTTCCGTGTCGCCTTAGTGGCGTATGCAAAACCTACATGAACTTATCCGATGAATACCTTCTCTAAATTCAGGCACTCATAAGAATGGGCCAATATGGTAGGAGAGGCGTTTTTCGGTATGATCTTGGTAGTTGCAGTTCCGGCGTTTTTGATCGGGCTGGGGCTAGGATTTATCTTGGGGATGTCCGTAGCATGTAAAAGAGCATCACCTACCACCCAAAAACCCGCCTCACATGAAGCGAATTCTATAAAAGACAATGAATCTGTGGACTCACCCGATCTGTAATAATCTGACGGCCTGACTATGGCGGGTCTGATAGGCGATGGGAATTTTACTGTCACGTTTGAGGTTGTTCATAAGATCGAGTATCCGAGGTGTCAGGTGTTTTTTGTAGACAGCCCTGCTACGAAGCGTAAAACGGCGATTTGATGTTATTGATTATTTGATTGGCTGTACAATAAAACAAGAATATAAACCACTTGAGAATAAGAATCATTCTCATTAAAATAACCGTTTTGTTCAATCGAGGCCTGTCGTGAGTAAACCACTGCCGATGACCGCGCTGCTAATCGCTGCGGCCAGCTTGTTATCCGCCTGTAAACCTGCCGAACAGCCGCAGGGTGCCGAGCAATCCGAATCTACCGACCGGTCCGAACCTGTTGAATTATCTCAATCCCGGGAAGTGAATCTCTATTCGGCACGCCAGGAAAGCCTCATTAAGCCGCTGCTGGACCGTTTTACCGCCGAGACCGGCGTCAAAGTCAATTTGGTCACCGGCAGAGCGGATGCCTTGCTGCAGCGTCTGCAGAGCGAAGGCGACAATTCACCGGCCGATCTGCTGTTAACCGTCGATGCCGGGCGCCTGCATCGCGCGGTAGAAGCCGGCGTTACCCAGCCATTTGATTCGGCGACCCTGAGTGACGTGATCCCCGCCAGCTACCGCGAGCCCGAAGGGCATTGGTACGGGTTATCTTTCCGCGCACGGCCGATTATGTACGCCAAAGACCGGGTTCAACCCGGCGAGTTGTCCACCTACCAGAACCTGGCCGATCAAAATTGGCACAACCGTATCTGTATCCGCTCGTCCGGCAACATTTACAACCAATCACTGGTGGCTTCCAAACTGGCCGCCGATGGCGAAGCGGTCACCGAGGCCTGGGCCCGCGGTTTGGTGCAGAATTTTGCCCGCCCGCCGGCGGGTGGCGACCGCGATCAGATCAAAGCCGTGGCCGCCGGCGAATGCGACATTGCGGTAGCCAACTCCTACTATCTGGCAGGCATGCTCAGGTCCGATGACCCCGAGCAAGTCACAGCCGCGCAGCAAGTCGCCGTATTCTGGCCCAATCAAAACGGTCGCGGCACGCACGTTAATGTGTCAGGCATTGCACTGACCCGTTCTGCGAAGAATCGTGACAACGCCATCAAGCTGGTCGAATTTCTGGTCAGCCCGGAATCCCAAGCCTGGTATGCCGAGAAAAACGGGGAATACCCGATCCGCGAGAACATCCCCGTCAGCGACATTCTGGCGAGCTGGGGCACGTTCAAGGCAGACGCGATCAACCTGAGCGAGCTAGGCAAAAATAACGCCGCTGCGGTGAAGTTGATGGATCGCGCCGGCTGGCAGTAGACGCCGCCATCGAAACCGTACCGCGCCAGTGGTGGGGGAAGATTCAACTCACCAGCAGTTTGCTGCTGGCAGCCGTGCTGATCATGCCGGTGGCTGTGATCGTCGGCTACAGCCTGACCTCGTCGGACGGAATCTGGTCGCATTTGGCCAGTACGGTTTTAGGGACCTACGTTAAGAATTCGCTTTGGCTGATGGCGGGTGTTGCTGTCGGTACTACCCTGCTCGGCGTTACCGGCGCGTGGCTGGTGGCCATGTGTGAGTTTCCCGGGCGTAAAATTTTCGAATGGGCCTTGTTGCTGCCGCTAGCCATGCCCGCCTATATCATTGCCTATACCTACACCGGGATGCTCGATACATCAGGGCCGGTTCAGTCCTGGTTGCGCGATATCGGCGGCTGGCAATATGGCGAGTATTGGTTTCCGGCGATTCGCTCACTGGGGGGCGCGATCATCATGCTGTCGCTGGTGCTCTATCCCTACGTCTACCTGTTAACCCGGGCTGCGTTTGTCGGGCAGTCCATCTGCGTGCTGGACGTCAGCCGGACCTTGGGCAGCGGCCCGTGGCGCAGTTTCTTCAAAGTCGCACTGCCGCTGGCCCGGCCCGCCATTGCGGCCGGATTGGCTTTGGCCTTAATGGAAACGCTGGCCGATTACGGCACAGTTAAATACTACGGTGTCAGTACGTTCACGACCGGTATCTTTCGTACCTGGTATGGACTGGATAGCCTGGCCGGGGCAGCGCAACTGGCCAGTGTATTGCTCGGTTTTGTGATTCTGGTCATCGTGCTGGAACGCCTGTCGCGGCGACGAATGCGCTACCATGCCACCAGCCAGCGCCATCAAGCGATTCGCCGTCATTCATTGCGCGGCCGGCACCGGGTATTGGCGGTACTGTTCTGCCTGACAACAGTGACGCTAGGCTTTTTGCTGCCGGCCGGACAGTTGCTGTCATGGGCCATCCAGACCGCGGCGGAAACGATCAACCCTGGGTTTTTCAAGCTGATCGTCAATAGCGTCGGCCTAGCGGCGACAGCGGCAGTACTGGCTTCCGTATTGGCCTTGTGGTTCGGCTATCAACGGCGCACGTCAAATACTCCCACCGTGCGGCTGGCCGGCAATCTGATCGGTATGGGTTATGCCATTCCCGGCATGGTCATCGCGGTGGGGGTGATCATTCCGCTAGCCTGGTTTGATAACACACTGGATCAGTGGTTACGCACTCAATTTAACTTCAGCACCGGCCTGTTGCTCAGCGGTACTGTGGTAGCGTTAATACTGGCCTACACCGTGCGTTTTCTGGCCGTTGCCCTGCAAAGCGTGGATGCCGGCTTGCAGAAGATCACACCGGCGATGGACGAAGCGGCTCAACTTCACGGTTACAGCAACCTGCAAACGCTGCGCCGGGTGCATATACCGCTGTTAAAAGGGAGCCTGCTGACCGCAGTGCTATTGGTGTTCGTCGATGTGCTGAAAGAGTTGCCCGCGACCCTGATCCTGCGGCCGTTCAACTTCAACACGCTGGCCGTGCGCGCTTTTGAACTGGCTTCTGACGAACGTCTGGCCGATTCGGCCACAGCCGCCCTGACCATTGTCCTGGCCGGCATCGTCCCGGTGATTTTGCTCAGCCGTTCCATTACCCTGTCCCGCCATGAACGCACTGCTTAAACTGGATCAAATCAGCCTGGCCTATGATGGCAATACGGTTGTCGATGGCATCAGCCTGGCACTGGATGCCGGAGAAATCGGCTGCCTGCTGGGTCCCAGCGGCTGTGGAAAAACCTCTTTGCTGCGCGCGATCAGCGGCTTCGAACCCGTACAGCAAGGCAGTATTTTCCTGCAAGACCGTTTGCTGTCGAATCCCGCTCAGCGCATTCCGCCGGAGCAGCGCAATATCGGCATGGTGTTTCAGGACTTTGCGCTGTTTCCTCACCTCAACGTGGCCGACAATATCGCGTTTGGGCTGCACCGGATGCCGGCCGAGCAGCGCCGGCAACGGGTCGCCGAGTTACTCACCCTGACCCGCCTGGAAAGCTACACGAGTCAATATCCGCATCAGCTATCCGGTGGGCAGCAGCAGCGTGTCGCACTGGCCAGGGCGATGGCGCCGAAACCCGAAATCCTGCTGCTGGACGAGCCGTTCTCCAATATAGATACCGACCTGCGCGAACAACTGGCCGCGGAAGTCCGCAACATTCTTAAGAGCGAGCAGATCACTGCAGTCCTGGTCACGCACGACCAGATGGAGGCTTTTGCAATGGCGGACAAAATCGCAGTATTGGGCCAGGGCACGCTACAGCAATGGGGCACGGCCGATGACATCTACCGTCGACCGAACAATCGCTTTGTGGCTGAATTTATCGGCCATGGAACCGTGTTGAGCGCGACGGTTCTGGACCGCGGACGCATTCAAACCGAGTTAGGCCCGGTAGCGACTGAAGCACCGGTCAACCTGCCCGCGGGGAAGACTTGCCATCTGCTGCTACGGCCTGACCAGGTGATGCTCGATCCGGCCAGTTCGGTCCGCGCTAGTATTGTTGACCGGCGTTTCCGCGGACAGTACTACTTTTATACGCTGCAGGCCGGCACACTGCAGCTCACCTGTTTAAGCGATGCTGCGTACCCGGTCGGTCAGGATATCGGCATCTCTTTGGTAGTGAAGTCCGCGATCGTTATCTGATGTATTCCCGCTTCGCGCACAGTGGAAAGTCGTTGCTTCAATAACCAGTGAAAAAAGCCGCACCGATATTTGAGGGTAAAGTGATGTTTTTTGTATAGACTGTCAATCCAGGTACAATACTCGGATCAGCGTCGGCGCCAAGTTTAGTCATTCAGCGGAATGATAAGGAACACAGATGAGCTACCCTTTCTGGAAATTGCTGCATATCGCGTCGGTGGTTATATTCCTGGGAAACATCCTGACAGGACTGTTTTGGGCCGCCCAGGCCAAGCGTTCCCGGAATTTTTCGCTTATCGCATCAACGTTTGACGCAATCATTCGAAGCGACCGGCTTTTTACGATGCCCGGAGTGATAGGAATATTGGTGGCCGGAGTCGTGGCCGCAATCCACGCAAAACTTCCTCTGCTGGGGACCGGCTGGATATTCTGGTCCATTGTCATGTTTACGATATCCGGCGTTGTATTCGGGTTGCAGATCGCACCTTTGCAGCGCCGCCTGGCCGCCCACGCCCATGCCTCGAAGGATACCGAACAATCGTGGAGCGAGTTCGACAAGCTTTACAAGAAATGGGAGATATGGGGCCTGGTGGCACTGGCCACCCCTGTTATCGCTTTTGTGATCATGGTGCTGAAGCCAGCCTTGCCGGCGCTGTGAATTCCCGTAACCCGTCGCACGACACGGTGTACTTCGTACGCCGGTGCGGCCCGCAGCCACCACATTCGTATGCCCTTCGTCAGCATTCCATCGCACGGATACCTGGCTCGATAGAATAAAATGAAAATCGCACTATTCAATTTAGGCTTCAGGCCATTTTTTCTTTTAGCGCCACTGTTTGCCGTTATTTCCATTGGTCTTTGGGGGCTGTATTACTTTGGCATATCCAATCAAGCCATTTCCTCAGTCAGCAGTTCCTATTGGCATGCCCATGAGATGGTGTATGGGTACGCCATGGCGGTTATCGCGGGTTTTTTGCTGACGGCGGTCAGAAACTGGACCGGAATTCAAACGCTAAGCGGACCACTGCTTTCGGTACTTGCCGGCCTTTGGCTCGCTGGGCGGGTTTGTATGGCCGCAGGATTTATCGAAGCCGCCTGTTTGTTTGACTTAACGTTTATGTCCTGTCTTGTCTATGCGGTGTTAGCGCCAATTGTCAAAGCCGGACAACGCAAGCAGGCGGCCGTGTTGTCAATACTGATTTTGCTTTTAGTATTCAATGGCTTGTTTTACCTCGGTGCACTGGGATACCTGGAAAGCGGCTTGTATCTCGGCGTGTACGGCGGCTTCTATCTGGTGATCGGTCTGATCCTGGTGATGGCAAGGCGGCTGATGCCGTTTTTTATCGAACGCGCGATGGAGGGGGAAATACAGCTTCGTCATTCCGCTTTCCTCGACCGGGCAATTCTGCTGGCCTTTCTAGTATTTTATGTCGCTGAACTCAGCGGGATGCCGCGTTCTATTTCAGCATACGCAGCATTATTATTGTTCTGTGCCAATGCCATGAGACTATGTCTTTGGCATATTGGGGACATATGGCGCAGTCCATTGCTGTGGGTATTGTATGTTTCGCTTTGGTCGATCAATCTGGGGTTTTTGTTACATTTCCTGGTGCTCTACTCGCCAGTTTCGACATTTACCGCAATACATGCGATGGCCTACGGCGGCATCGGGTTGATTACTCTCGGCATGATGGCGCGCGTTGCACTGGGGCACACAGGAAGAAATGTGTACCAACCACCTAGAGCTATTTCCCCGATATTTCTGCTGTTGGCGGCAGGCACGCTAATCAGAGTCCTTATGCCGATTTTCATACCTGAGCTGTATCCGTGGTGGATTGGCCTTTCGCAACTGCTGTGGATAGTTTCGTTTTCAGCATTTTTATTGGTCTACCTCCCAATGCTTATTGCACCCAGGGCTGATGGGAAATATGGCTAGCAGTGCGGGTATAGCTTTCGCGCAACAGGCACCATGCCCGTCATAGGAGTATTAAATTGAAACTGATTTTGAGTAATTATCGCTCTGACTCCAACAACCGATGCACAAGATAGATATTCGAGAAGCGGCCAGAGAAGACATCGAACAGTGGGCAGAAATGCGGGCCGTTCTTTGGCCTGAAGCTAGCGACGATCATATCTCAGAAATAAAAGAATATTTTTCCGGGGCATCTATTGACATTGTCCAAGCCTATATCGCGGAAGCCGGATCGAATATTGTTGGGTTTCTAGAACTGAACATACGGAATTTCGCAGAGGGCAGCCGTAGTCCGAAGCTGCCCTATGTCGAGGCCTGGTATGTCAAACCCGAGTATCAAGGCAGAGGTTGCGGCAAACAATTGATGCAAAAAGCCGAACGATGGGCGATATCACAAGGCTACTCGGAGCTGGCCAGCGATACTGAAACTGACAACCACCGAAGCATCGCCATGCACAAGCATCTGGGTTTTATCGAAACAGAACGTATCGTTTGTTTTCTGAAAAGCCTGAGAAAGACATAACCGCCAATCACTTTCTCGGTCACTCGCTATCGATGGTCTTGACTGCTCTTCTTATCACAGTTGACAAAAGCAGATCAGAGCAAACCCTATTCGACATCGGTTTTTGCTCCAACCCCAATAAGCGCTCTGTTCATCAAGTCATATTCGGTCAAGCAACGCTAAAGCTGCCGGGGCAACAGCTCAATTTTCGCTTTATGATCCGCTTCCTGGTGGTGGGTACCGATATCAACAGCTTGTCGCTTTTTCGCGGGTTATTTTCCGCCGAAAATTTCCCAGGAGTCAATGCAGAAACTAACGTTTTAGGCTGACTCCATACCGCACCTGCCTTCAGAACTCAAGTTGGTCTACAGGTTTTGTCATATTCGGGATTGCTAAAAAGTATCTCACGGGGAAGTTTGTTGACACTAGACCTACTCCTATGTTACTCATTCAAGTAGGACAAGGGGAGGATATAAACTGTCACTCCCTTACTCCGTTCAACCGCAGATAGCGGCTTTGCTCTTCTTGGCAGTAGGGTAAGAAACAAGGATGGATAATCGTGCGCTGTTCAGTCGCATCGGCGGCTGTTGGCACAAGGGAAATGCTAACGCACTTGAGCATGTACTAGCAGAAGCTGGCACTGCCAATGCGGGCCTGCAACAAGAGAGTAAGGGTGCCAATGAAACCCATTACGTTCTTGCTTTTGGTCATTTTAGATATAGCTGTCTGGAGCAGGCGGGCACAGCAAAACGGCTGGAACATCTTGCGTTAAGCCTGGAGCACCTATCCCGCGTCAACCCCTCTGAATCTGATGTCGAAAGCGAAGTCTATGCGCTGGCTGCAGGAGTCTATGGCATCGAAATACGCATTGCGGCCGGTCATGCCAAGAACATCAAAACCAAATTTTCGAAAGCACTAAGCCGGGCAAAAAAACTCAACCCGAAAAACGGCCGGGCATTCTTCGTTGAAGGCGTTTCACTAATTTCCGTTCCCGCACTGTTTGGTGGCGGTAAAAAGAACGCACTTGTTCATTTGCGAAAGGCGGCCGACCTGCTTGAATCGGAGACATCGGCGTTACCCTACAACTGGGGCCTGGACGAGTGCTATTCCTGGATTGGACGCATTTTGAATTCAAGCAACGACGTTGCAGGAGCAACCGTAGCCTACAGAACCGCCTTGTTGGTAAATCCCGATTTAATCGAAGCGAAAAATTTTCTGGCTCTGCATCCTGACAGCAGACAACTCAAATCAACCGGAACCTGAAAGGACATCGGCGTGGCAGTATCAATTCAATCCGCTCAGATCAACCATAGCATTGGCCATTTTCCGTATATGACGGCAACCGAGGACGCAGGCGGTCTGCGGGATATTTATTCGATGTATGTGCCACGCGGGCCGATCAGAAAATACGTCACCTATTTCCGAGCCGGAGGCGGTATGCCGCTCTATGTCGGGCATAGCGAATACTATGAGTTTGATGACGTTATTCGAAACATCATCGGTTTTCCATCCATCAACAGCGGATATCGCGACGGCATGTTCGGTGGCGGCAAAGGCCATGATATCCCCGGCATGACGATCTCCGGAGTGGCAGAAACTTTCGAGCGGGCTTTAGGCGCGTTCGGCTATTTTCAAAAAGCCGGAAACATCGTCCTGGGTACAGCCAATTCACTAGAAAAGAACGGTCTGAAATGCCTCGGACCGGAAGAACTGCCGCTGTTCGCACCTGAACAATTTGAAACCGACCCGTTAATCAGCAAGCGTTTTGTGCCGTTCACCGATGAGACTTTTCTTGGATGGGTAGAGGGCGAACGCCTGGTTTCCAAAGAAAAGATCTGGGTACCCGCGCATGTTTGCCTGCCGTTTTACCTGCGCTCGGATCGCCGCGAACAAAGCATCGGCTATTTCACCACCGGCGGCCTGGCAGTGCACGTTAACCGGGAAGAAGCCATATATCACGGCATGCTCGAGCTCATTGAGCGTGACAAGGTCAACCTGCGATGGGTCTGCGGTCAGGCACCCAATCAGATTAATATCGACCAGCCCCTGCAGTCGGTTCACCTGAAACGGCTGGTGGACATATCCAAGTCCTTGCCGATCGATTTCAACTTTTATTCCCACGATACCGAAATTGAAGAAGTCCCGGTGGTCACGGTCATCGCTTATTCGCCGGGCTTCAGGCAATACGCATACTACGCTGGCGGCGGTGTCGGCCTGGATATCGAAGAGTCCATGCTCTACGCGGTCTCCGAATACGGCCAGTCCGAGGGCACCTTACGGGCCTTGCTGCTTGCACCGAAATGGGATTTATCTGCGGCCACCAGGATGCTGTTCGACGTCGAGGAAGACGTCGATGTTAAAGATATCGACATGTTTTTCAAAATCGTCAGCTATTACGGCTATGAGAAAAACTTTAAGAAGATGAACTGGTATCTGGGCCAGGGAGAAAAACGTTCCATTTCCTCTTACCCGAACTCGCCGATTCATACCACAGAGAAACGCTATGCGGAGATGCTGAACATCATCGATAAATATCATATCGACCCAATCATCTTCGACCTTAGTCCTCCGCAAATGAAACACCTGCGGCTGTTCCGCACTTTTTGTCCGGAACTGGCAGCGCCCTATGTCCAGAACATGCCGATGCTGGCACACCCCCGCTACTACGACATGCCGCAAGAACTGGGCTGGGCAGACAAGAAATTTACTTTTGATGATCTGGTTAAAGATCCTCAACCATATCCATAGGTTCAGTATGCCAAGCTCACCAATGGACTTTGACTCGTTCCGATATTCGTAAAGGAGGAAGACTATGAAATTGAAATCAATCAAACTTCATGATGAAAAATATTCTTCAATCGCCGCGGTAGCACCAGGCGGCTGGTGTTGCCATTGTCATTGTTGTGCGAAGTTAGCGGAGATCGCCGCATAGGGGCCGGCTAGTCCGGTTTAATCTATAGAGCGGTCTAAGTTCGGTGAGCTTGGCAGCTTCTACGCCAATTACCAGGTAGGAAAGTAAGATGGGGAAAGAAAAAACTGTTCAGCAGAATATTATGTTGAATCCGCATTTGCGCGTGATTTTCACCAGCGACGACGAGGTGCTGATAAAACACAGCGCTCGATCGCCTTATTCACGAATCATCCGTGATGAGGGCCGCACCAAGCTGTTAGGCAAAGTGATACGGGGCATCAAGGGTTCATTGAATAAGGACGACTTTATCGCACAGTTGGGAAATGGACAATCGGCCGAGGATGCCGGCGATTTGGTCGACTACCTGCTGGAAGAAAAAGTATTGGTGCCGGCTGAACGCGACACTGTTGTTACCTATATGGATACTATCTGGGGCGGAAAGCGTAGTTTGCAGGACGTCACCATCGGTATTATCGGAGTCGGCTATTTAGGTTCCCGCATTGCCAATGAGATGACCAAGTTCGGTGTTGGCAAGATTATCGGCTGCGATGATCGGCAGATTCAGAACCCCCAGGTGGAAAGCAAGTATTTTCGCTTGAACGGCACCACCCTGAAAACAGGACTGTCCTATACCAACTTTCTGGCTGAAGAGATGCGCAGCCACGACTACGATAATTTTGAAGGCCGCGATATTTCGCTGCTTGATAAACAAGAACTCAAATCGGTATTTGATCAGAGCGATTTCGTAGTAGCGGCACTGGAAGTGTTTTCCTCAAAAACCCTGCACTGCCTGAACGAAGTGGCATTGGAAGCGAATAAGCCGTGGATATCGGTCACAATGGACGGCAGCGAAGCCTACCTCGGGCCGATCTATATACCCAACGTCACCTGTTGCTACAGCGAGGTCGAAATTCAATACACTGCTTCGTCCATTGGCGTCAAAGAGGAATATCTGACTTATCGAGAAACTCTGGATTACTACCATTTGAACGATATGCATCTGGTACTTCCGCCGTTTTTGGAAACCGCCGCGAGCATGTCGGTGCTGGGTTGCATTCAATATCTGTTGAACGGCGAGTCCCATCTGGTTGGCCGCTGCATCCGTTACGACTTCGAGCGCTTGTCGGTTGACTATGAGGAAATCATGAAACTGCCCCGGTGCCCAGCCTGCGCACCGTTCAAACCCTACCGACACACTTTTCTGTAGGAGATCGCTGTGGATAAAGACCAACTGAAAGGTGATACCTTAAAGTTTGAAGAGACCTTATTACCGTCTTTCAACAGTATTGACCTGAAGCGTACGATAGAAACCGACTATAATTACCGGTTCGGCAGCAAAGAAGCCAATATTGCCGAGCTGTATCACGAAAACTCCAAACTGGTACGCGGTTCGACCGTGAAAATTCCGGATGATTTGCATCAGCGCCGGGAACAGGCCAGGACCTGGTACTTCGACACCTCTTACGACTTTCAGGAAAAGGATCTGAATCCGAAGCAATTGTCTACCGCGATTGTTCGGCACCGCGATCATAGCGACGCGATGCAGCGGCTGTTCGCGCAGTTTTCCGATACCGATCAAGACGGCAGCTTGCTATACGGTTTGGACATCTTTCTGTATTCGGACGACAAAATCACCCGCCTGCTGCCAGGCAGGGATTTTCTATGGATCGAACGCTTTGTCGACGATGACCTCAAGCAACTGTTCGCCAAGGCGATTATCGACCCCGATCAGGCACAGAACATTGATAAAGGCACCTGGTTTTTTGTCGTTGGCGCCTTTTGGCGGCACATGATGCTGGTCGGTCCGCGCGGTTACCGCAATACGCTCTATGATGTTGGCGCGTTCGTTGAGCGTTTCTCCAGGGCCGCTGTCCGCGAAGACATTCAATGCCAGGTAGAAACCCATTTTTACGAGCATCATATGGACGATTTTTTGCTGTTGGACGGTACAGAACGGTCGACCCTGGCTCTGATCAGATTGGAGGAATAAGGCATGGAAAACCTGCAACGCTTACCTGAACGGAGAAACGATGAGCTGTACGAACAGTTAGAAGACCTGACGCATGCCGAACAGCAAGTGCTGCTGGACCTTCTAAGGCGGTCAAAGTACGACAAGCATGGGCGCGTTGAGCTAGATGGAATCTCCATTGTGCATGGCTATCTGTCCGAAAAGAGCGGCGACTTCACCGCGATAACCGACAACTACAGCGAAATGCCGGAGATAATTAGAAGCCACCCGAACTGTCATGAAGCCATCAAATTATCGGATGAGATTTTGCCGATTGAGAAATCCTACTCCGATATCGTGAAGGAACGGGTCTCCGCCCGGGACTACCAAAGAAAACCGGTGACTTTGCAGGAAGTCACGACCTTACTTGATCAGGCTTTCGGCTTTCGAGAGTACAAAAGCGCCTATGACGAATTGCAGTTTCCGTTTCGCACTGCACCCAGTTCCGGCGGATTACAGGCGGTCGAGCTGTATTTTATTGCCAACGATGTCGATAGCCTGGAGCCCGGCCTTTACCACTACCAACCAATCGCGCGTACCGCCGAGCTGATCGACCTGGGGTTCATGCGTATGAAAGTGGCCAAATGCTGCGCGTTCCAAGGCTGGCTGTCGGAAGCGCCGGTTATTTTCGGTGTGGTATGTGACTTGTCAAAAATGCGCTGGAAGTATGGTAAGCGCTGCTACCGTATGATCCACATGGATGCCGGCATAGTCAGTCAGAATCTGCATATGGCCGCAACCGGCATGGGTTTCGGATCCTGCATGATCGCCGGCTTCAATGACGATGAAATGAACGAACTATTCGGCCTGGACGGCAGAGACGAATACATGGGTCTGCTGGTATCGGTCGGCCATAAGCAAACGCTAATCAAGCCAACCGAAGAATAGCCGCCTTATCGGGGTTTTGTCAGCGTGACTGCTATGAGTAACAACTCAATCATGCTGCTTATCATGGCTTACCCGCTGCTGCTGGCGCTGGCTTTCAGCTTGCTGTTCACCGCAGCGTTTATGCTCAGGCGGCACGAAGGGATAACATGGATGAGTTCACATGCCATGTTTTTCTATGTTTTTATTCTGCTGGCTCTATTCGCTCTGGTAGTAAGCCACACCGACTATGCTTCCATAATGGCGAAGTTTACCTTCCACGAAAATTATCAATCGCCAATCGAAAAGCTATTGTGGATTATATTTTCCGTCGCCTGCGGTGCGGTGCTTTTTTACGGCGAACGCCTGTGGAATATTCTCTTCGCCACCGCCAATCCCCAATCGCCCCGGAAAACTGATTTTTCTTCGGGCGATTTCAGTCTGTGGTTTCCTGTAATGTCCATGTTGACCGTACCCATGGAGGAAATAATATGGCGGGGATATTTGCCTGACCTGCTCCAACAGGAGCTCGGTTTACGCATGCTAAGCGCATACCTGTTATCAGCAATCCTGTTCGGCTTGCACCACTATCACTTCGGCGTGAAGACCATTGCCTATAAGATATTCTCAGCACTGCTTTGGAGCGTTTTATATGTCCGTTCCGGCAGTTTGCTTGTATGTATCGCCGCGCATTTGACATCCGATATGCTGGCCTGGAGGCTTCTGTTTCGCATTCGAAAGAAAAGCGCGTCAACACGATTAACACTGAGTCTGTAAAGAATGGCCCCGGAATCGATCATCCACGTTGATAAGCTGTGTGTACAGTTCGGACAGAAAAAAGCGGTCGACGAGATCAGCTTCGAGGTCCTGCAGGGCGAAATTTTCGGCATCATCGGACCAAACGGCGCGGGGAAAACCACGACCATCAGCTGCCTTGAAGGTATTCTCAAACCCACCTCCGGGGACATCTCCATTCTGGGCATGTCACCGAAGAAGCTGATCAAAACTCAAAGCCACAGGGTCGGAATTCAGCTTCAGAATGCCGGTATGCTGCCGCGTCTGAAAGTCAGGGAAATAATGGAATTGTATGCGGCGTTCTACAAAAAGCATCTGGATATTGCAACGTCAATAGAGCAATTCGGCCTAAGCGACGAAGCCGACAACTACTATAAGAACCTCTCCGGAGGGCAGAAGCAACGATTGTTCGGCGCATTGGCCCTGCTACCGGATCCGGAAATTCTGTTCCTGGACGAACTGACTTCGGGGCTGGACAGGACAGGCCGTCACAAGATACTGGATATGGTGAAGTATCTGAAGAACCTCGGCAAAACGGTAGTGTTTACTACTCACTATTTGGATGAAGCGGAACTGCTTTGCGACCGTATTGCCATTTTCAATCATGGCAAAATTCTCGCGCTGGACAGCACTCGGGCACTGATCCGTCGGTTTGCCGGGCTGGACTGCATCGAGTTGCTTATCAACGGTACAGCCAGGATCGAGGACATGGCTGCACTGGCCGGCGTCAAGGAGGTGAAGCAGGAGGAACAGCGGTACCTGCTGTTCGGCGAAAAAATGCCGATGATAAAAAGCATTGTCAAGCACGTCGACGAACATCGGCTGGAGCTGAATGATCTGCGCATCAGGGAGCCGACATTGAACGAAGTATTCGATATCGTCTCCCTAGACGAGGTCACGCCGGGATAATCATGTGAAAGCCTATCTTAGCCTGCTAAAAGTCAACCTGCTGCTTTACTTGAGAGAGCCCGGGGCAGTGTTTTTCTCACTGATCCTGCCGGTACTGCTATTACTGCTGTTCGGGTTTATTTTCGGCAATACTCCAATGGGGGACAGTTACGGTCAATTCGGCTACGTCGATGGAGAAGTCCCTGGCCTGCTGGTGATCGTAATGATCACGGTAGGTTTCTTGCAGATACCGGCAAATTTGACGATTCAAAAGACCATCAAGGTGCTGAGGAGCTTCCAACTGACGCCACTGAAACCGGCGACGTATATCATCGCCGATATCAGCGCGAACATTGTCATCGTGATATTTACCCTGCTGGTTCTGGCCCTGGTCGGCAGCCTATTCTTCGACCTCAAGTTTGCCGGTTCCCTACTGCTGTTGTCTGGCGGGATTGTGCTGTGCTGCCTGGTTTTTTTTCTGGCAGGTTATGTCATTGCCAACTTCTCAAAATCTCCGCGTGCGGCGCAAGCGGTTGGCAACATGCTGTTCTTTCCATCGCTGTTTTTATCCGATGCTGCGATTCCGCTGAATATCATGCCGGACAACATGGTAGCTTTTGCCAAGGCACTTTTACCGACAAAAGCGGTCTTTTTTCTGCGTGACATATGGTTTGGCAACGACGCTCTGGGTAGTGAATTTCTGGTATTGAGCATAGCGTTGGGAATTCTGTTCTTATTGGCGATAGTCACTTTTCGCTGGGACGCTGATTAGTAAAGACATTAGTTGGCGGGAGACAATATGAAACTCTACAAACACATTACGTTCACCGTGGCAGCATTGCTGCTTTACAGTTCTCCAGGCGCTTTTTCCGACGAACAAAACGGCCACTCCTATCCGGCCGACATCACCGGCAGCATCTATACTGCCAGCAAGTCGGATATCGAAGCCCTGAAGGCTGCATACCATGAGCGGCACCTGAATCAGCTGGACGATGAAAACAAGTTCTGGACGGCCTATCTGGCCTATCGGTCAACGCACTACTCGTATGCCAATCAAGACAAGAAGGCACTCAAACGCGCACTCAAGCAATGCACCGAATTGATGGGCGAGATCGAACAGTCATCGATCTATTTTCCCGAAGCTTCGATTATCCGCGCGCTCTGCTTAGGCCAGACCATCGCGATGCAGCCGTTGAAAGGGATGCTGCTGGGCCAGAAAGCCGGCGCTGCGGCAAACATCGCTGCGGTAATGGGCAAAGACAACCCACACGTTATATTTTTGCTGGGCGTTAACGACTACTACACTCCTAATATGTGGGGCGGTGACAAAGCGCGTGCTGTTACTCGCTTTTTGGATGTTGTTCAACGGGCAGAATCAAGCAGCGCTGGACAATGGTGCTGGTTACTGCCGGATGTATATACCTATCTGGCCTTAAGTTATAACGCGCTGGAACAACCTGAGAAAGCAAAAGCCGCGTTGCAGAAAGCCGAAAGCCTGTCGCCACAATATGCCTTTATGAAAAGCGTGCAAATCGCCACCGAGGAGTAGAAAATAGACACCTGCTGTTAGAATTGATAATGCCATTTGAGTGCGCGGACCGCCGCAACAAGGGGCAACATGAACCGATCGGAACTATTAGATCAGCTAACCATAGAGGAAAATCAACGCGTCGGTGCAATGCCCCGCTACGTGATCTGGCTTTTCATTGCGGCCTTGGCAACACTTGCCGGTATAGCCGGCTGGTTCATATTGAAAGAAAAAGGACAGGCCATTCCGGTCGATCTCGCAACCATCACCCATGCACATAACAGTACGGCTCAGCAACACAGCGTACTGGATGCTTCCGGCTATGTGGTCGCCCGGCAGAAAGCTACCGTATCCGCCGAAATTACTGGCAAACTGGTTGCGGTATTGGTTGAGGAAGGCATGTCTATCGATGAAGGCCAGGTGCTGGCCAGGCTGGATGATTCCCTGATCGTATCCGAACTGGCACTGGCCAGAGCCCAGTTTGCGGTAACGCAGCAAGCTCTCGCGGAAAAGCAAATCGAACTGAAAGAATCGGAGCGTGAGCTGCAGCGGATAAGATCGTTGGTCGAGCGAAGCCTTGCCAGCACCAAATCGCTGGATGATGCGATAACCGCGTACGATTTGCGTCAAGCGGCGATAAAAGAACAGCGCCTGCAGATCAACATTGTTCGCGAGAATGTACAACTGCAGCAAAAACGCCTCGACGATACCGTGATTAGAGCTCCGTTTTCCGGCGTGGTCGTGGCCAAGAACGCTCAAATCGGAGAAATCGTTTCGCCGATTTCTGCTGGCGGCGGCTTCACTCGAACCGGTATCTGTACCATCGTCGATATGAACTCGCTGGAAATCGAAGTGGATGTGAACGAAGCGTATATTCAGCGTGTGTCCCCGAAACAAAGCGCAACTGCCAGGCTGGACGCCTACCCGGACTGGGAAATACCGGTAGAAGTAAAGGCCATTGTACCAACCGCCGACCGGCAAAAAGCAACGGTGAAAGTGCGTCTGGCGTTTTTAGAGAGGGACAGTCGTGTCCTGCCGGACATGGGCATCGATGTTTCATTTCTGGAAGCCGGCAGCCCGCCTGTCGCAGCGCCCGCCGATGCGGCCGCACTGCTTATTCCAAAATCAGCGGTTCGCTACGAGGAAGATAAAGCTGTGGCTTACGTGCTGATCGACGACCAAGTCAGCAAGCGCGAAATCAATTTGAAAGTCCGCGCGCAGAATGCCGATGTCTACGAAGTGATTTCCGGTCTGACAGCCGGCGATGTGGTAGTGGCATCCAACCTCGACAAGCTGACTAATGGGGCTAAAGTGAGAGTCAGAAAGTGATAGAAAACAAGCGGCTACTGGACCTGATCAAGGTCAGCAGATATTACCGTAAAGGCAAGCAGCAAATAAAAGTTCTCGACCAGTTGGATTTGCAGGTCAACGCGTCGGAATTCGTTGCGCTGATGGGTCCGTCCGGATCAGGCAAAACCACCTTGTTAAATCTGATCGGCGGTATAGACAAACCGACTTCAGGCCAAATACTGGCCTCGGGACAGGACATTACCAAACTGTCTTCCGTCAAGCTGGGCAAATGGCGGGCCAAAAATGTCGGTTTTATTTTTCAGTCCTACTATTTGATGCCTCATCTGAACGCACTGCAGAATGTTGAACTGCCCTTGTTACTCACCAAATTCTCGGCCAAGCAACGCCGGCAAAGAGCGATGGCGGCGCTGGAAGTCGTCGGCCTGAAGCAACGCGTCAAACACCGGCCGTCGGAGCTTTCCGGCGGCCAGGAACAGCGCGTTGCAATCGCCAGGGCGATCGTGGGCGACCCGATGCTGCTACTGGCCGACGAACCCACCGGCGATCTGGATGCAACTACCACCGGCGAGATTCTCTCGCTGCTCAAATCGCTGAACGAAGACTATAAGAAGACCATTCTGATGGTCACTCACGACCATACGGCGGCGGACTACGCAGATCGGACCATCAGTCTGTCAAAGGGCCGCGTCGGGCAGGACACACATGGGTAGGCCCGGGTTTATTTTCAGGAATCTGATGCGGCATAAAGCTCGGACTTTCATGACCGGCTTTTCGGTATTTCTGGCATTTGTGTTGTTCGGGCTGTTGCTGGCGCTGAAGCAGGCGTTCAGCTTCGGTGTCGATCTCGCCGGTGCCGATCGGTTAATTACTATTCATAAAGTCTCGCTGGTGCAGCTATTGCCCATTGCCTACCGCTATCCGATCGAGCAAGTCGAGGGTGTGGAAGTTGCCGCACATTTCACCTGGTTCGGAGGCTATTACCGCGAACCGAATAATCAGTTGCCGGTTTTTCCGACCGAGATCGACTCCTTCTTGCAGATCTATTCCGAATTCAGCATTCCGCCTGAGCAACTGGCAGTCTGGCGTGGCAACAGAACCGGTCTGCTGGTTGGCAAAACCATGGCGGACAGCTTTTCCTGGAAAGTGGGCGACCGCATCTCGCTGGCATCGAATATCTTCGAAAATATCAACGGTGGGAATTCCTGGGAATTTACGATCGACGGAATCTTCCGTGGCGCCGGCAATGGCGTGGATGAATTCCAGGCTTACATGCACTACGACTACTTTAACGAATCAAGAACTTTTGCCCGGGATGAAGTCGGCTGGTTTCTGGTCAAGATCAGCGATCCGGCCGACGCTGACCAAGTCGCGAAAAGCATTGACCAGATATTTGCGAATTCCCCGAATGAAACCAAGACCACAACAGAAAAAGGCTTTGTTCAGGCTTTTGCGTCCCAGGTCGGCAACATCGGAAAAATCGTCACTTTCATCATGGCCATTGTGCTGTTTTCTTCATTGCTGGTCACCGGGAATGCGATTGCTCACGGCGTCAGCGAAAGGACGGCGGAGATCGCCGTGCTCAAAGCGATGGGTTATACCGACTTGCAGGCCCTTCGGCTGATCCTGTCCGAAAATCTGCTGTTGACCTTGCTGTTTGGCGGCCTCGGTTTGCTTTTTGCGGTAGTGCTGACCGGCGCGCTGCGATTTATGCTGGCTAAGTACCTGCCGGGTCTGGCGCTCAGCGGCGTCCAACTGCTGTTTGCATTGGCTGTGCTGCTGGCGCTGGGGCTGATTTCCGGTCTGGTTCCGGCTTATCGCGCGATGGCGTTAGACGTAGCCGAAGCACTGTCGAGGAGATAATATGTTGGCACTGCTGAGGCAAATCGTACTGGTGAGCTGGCAGAGCTTGTTAAGCATTCCGGCACGCTTCAGCATGACTTGGATATCCGTCGTCGGCACGGCCGGGGTCGTCATCGTGTTCGTTGCAATACTGTCGATAGCCACCGGTTTTAAGAAAACCCTGAATGCCAATACCTCCACCAGCAACATCATTGTTCTGCGTGCCGGTTCCAGTTCAGAAATGGATTCGGGTTTTTCCGGCGATCAGGTTACGGTCATCAAGTCTGCAATCCTGTCTGCCAACGCCAACCAGGACGTACCGGTTTCGGCCGAATTGTATGTCGTGGTCGACCTGGAAAAAAAGGTGACGCAGCAAGGCGCCAACGTACCGCTGCGCGGAGTGTCCGGCACGGCGAGCGAAATCAGAAAACAGTTCAATATCGCGTCCGGCCGTTACTTCGAGCCCGGTAAACGGGAACTGATTGCGGGTCTGGGTGCGACAGCCGAGTTCTCCGGCGTAGCAGTCGGAGACCGGCTGACCCTCGGTCAGGATAGCTGGGAAGTGGTCGGAACATTCAGCGCCGGGCAAGGCGTATCCGAATCAGAGCTATGGACCGATGCTAGAATTCTGCAATCCGCTTACCGCCGTGGCGACAGTTATTCCGCCGTATACGCACGACTGATAGAACCGGAAAGCCTGAATACCCTGAAAAACCTGCTGGCCGAGGACCCCAGAGTATCGGCCAAGGTATTGCCTGAAAGCGAATATTACGCACAGCAATCCGATACTTTGTATACATTCATCAGCGTGATCGGCGGCGTGATTACCTTACTGATGGGCCTGGCCGCGGTGTTCGGGGCATTGAACACCATGTACATCGCCGTTTCGATGCGCAGCAAAGAAACCGCGACGCTGAGGGCAATGGGTTTTTCGAATACCGCCATCGTATTTTCGGTATTGGCAGAAGCGCTGCTTCTGGGTCTTATCGGCGGCATTATCGGTTGCGCGGTTGCATACCTTATCTTTAACGGCGTAACCGTTTCCACATTGAATTTCGCCAGTTTCAGCCAAATCGTATTCGCGTTCGCGGTATCCCCGAACCTGCTCGTCAAAGGCCTGATGATCGCGCTGATGATCAGCCTCGTCGGGGGTGCATTTCCGGCATTACGTGCTGTTCGGGTACCGGTTGCGCAGGGCCTGCGGGAGTAAATGCTATCAACGGTCAGCGCAAGAACCTCGGTTTTTACGCTGACCGTTGACCGGGTATCGGGATGGTTCTTCAAACCGTTCCGAATTGGGCAAAATCCGGCGCGACCAATGGAATCTTCCACAAGACCAACTGGCCGCCGTCCCTGCAGCAATTGGTATAAGCTATTTGTCCAAAATCATAAGTACTCACAACGGCGTTAGTAACGTATTGATTTACCGATAATTTATGCTTAGGACCCTGTTTAACAACAAGACCGTTCTATTCTGGACGCTGCACTGCACGGGTTGGCTTGCTTATGCCATATTGAATTATTTTCAGGGTCGTTCGTTCGGCGCGCTGCCCTATTACATGATCGCCTCCCTGCTCTACGGCGCTGCTGGATTCATTGTCACGCTGGGACTGCGGCAGATGTTCCACTGGGTTTGGGAACGGCCGCCGGCGGTAACCGTGTCGGTCGGTCTGGTCGGCGCGGTGGTCAGCGCTGCGATCTTCGATGTCATGAAGTCCATGATTTATTTCAATCTCGGGCCCAAGAACCTGTATCCGAAAGAGGAAACCCTTTGGCCCGGGTCCTGGATCGACTACATCGGCACGCTGCCGCTGAGCCTGTACGTGATTCTGGCTTGGGCCGGGCTGTATTTCGGCATTAAGTACTATCGTATGCTGCAACGCCAGAACGAAGCGGTGCTGAAGGCCACGAACGCCGCCCATCAGGCCCAGCTCAAGATGCTGAGGTACCAGCTTAACCCGCACTTTCTGTTCAATACGCTTAACGCGATTTCCACCCTGGTAATGGACGGGGATACCGATACGGCCAATCACATGGTATCGCGGCTGTCGGCGTTCCTGCGCCACTCGCTGGACCGCGACCCGGCCCAGAAAGTTACGCTGAAGCGCGAACTGGACGCGCTGAACCTGTATTTATCCATCGAAAAAATCCGTTTCGACGAGCGGCTGAATCTAACCTTCGACATCGATCAGGCGGCCTACCAGGCCCTGGTACCGAGCCTGATATTGCAGCCGCTTATTGAAAATGCCATCAAGTATGCTATTGCTGTAAAAGAGGACGGGGGAACCATTGCCATCCATGCCAAGCGAAAAAACGAGCTTTTGTGTATTCTTGTTAGTGACGATGGTCCGGGTGCACCCCAGCTTCAGGATCAGGATTCAATCGGTCACAACGGAGTAGGATTAGCCAACACGAAGGAACGTTTACTGGTACTCTATGGCGATAAACACGCGTTTGATATCCAGAACGTAGAGCCGCACGGCCTGAGTGTAAATATCTGCATACCTTTTGAACACAGCAACGGATAAAACACTGCAAGTGATGATCGTTGATGACGAGGCGCTGGCCCGCCGCGGGCTGCGTCTGCGTTTACAGTCGATGCCCGGTATCGACATCATCGGCGAAGCCCGCAACGGCCGCGAAGCCCTGCATCAGATCATCAAGTTGCAGCCGGACCTGGTTTTCCTGGATATTCAAATGCCGGGCATGGACGGCTTTGAGGTGGTGCGGAACATCGACCCGATGGATCTGCCGGCCATCGTGTTCGTAACCGCCTACGACCAGTACGCGATTAAAGCGTTCGAAGCGAATGCGCTGGACTATCTGCTGAAACCGATTGAGGACAGCCGGCTTCATCAGGCTGTTTTCCGGGTCCGCGATCACTTCCAGAAACGTGCGGCAGTACGGCATAAGCGTTCACTGCTGAAGCTGGTCAGCAATATCACCGGCGAATCGCTGACCAGCATGAGCGACCTCAAGGCCAAACGGGAAAAACTGGTGAAGGCGAAAGAGGTCCCGCGGCTGGTGATCAAGGACGGCAGCAAAGTCACCTGGGTGGATCAGCCGGATATCGACTGGATCGACGCCGCCGGCGACTATATGTGCGTGCACGTCAAGGGCGAGACGCACATCATGCGCAAGACGATGAAGCAACTCGAAGAGCAGCTCGATAAAGAGATACTGCAGCGCATCCACCGCTCTACCATCATCAATATCCACAAGGTCAAGGAAATGCAGTCGCATATCAACGGCGAGTACTTCCTGACCCTGAGCTGCGGCCATACGGTGAAATTGTCCCGTACCTACAAGGACAAGCTGAAATACTTCACCTGACAGCGCCTCTTCAGCAGGAGCGCCTTCAGGCGCGATCGGGTTTACCATTGCCCTAAGACTTCATCAAGCGATAGACATTCGCGCCCAAAGGCGCTCCTACATGCATTGGAATCTTCAAAAGGCGGACTGACCAGGAGCCCGGCTTCCCTGACGCCCGCTTCGGCAGTTGCATGCGGCTCCATGCCAATCCTGCCTGCCCTTGTGCCTGAAGGCACCCCTGCGCTACACACGGCATTCCTGCAATGTACCAATCGGAATCGTATTGAGCCTGTTGCGCAAACGGAATATCCATACGGGCACACCATTCGGCGCAGCCATTTTCACCACACTTCCCAAACGTACCCGGTTCCGGTTCGCTTTGCCGTTGGCGTACGTCCGGCTGCCGCAGCCAGTGACTTTCGTCACAACCTTTACGCGGTTTATAGCATCTAATGTAAGCACCCGAACCATAAAACAATAGTCAGGCCAGCCATTATGAAATTGACCGAAACCGCTGTCGCGAACCCTTCTGCCGTCGGCGTCGTTGTGGCCATCGTCACGCTGTTCGGGATCATCGCGCTGACCGATCTGCCGGTACAGCTTTTCCCTGAGATCGAATTACCCCAGATGGCCGTCAATGCCAACTGGCGGGCCGCGTCGCCCAAAGAAGTGGAATCGGAAATCCTGGAACCGCTGGAAGATGTGCTGCAGGGCCTGCCCGGGCTGCAAACCCTGGAAGCCAACGCGAACCGCGGCGGCGCATGGATCAATCTGCAATTCAACCTCGGTACCGATATGCAGGCGACCCTGATGGAGGTCATCGGCCGCCTGAGCCGCCTGCCGCCGATGCCGGCCGATTCCGACCCGCCGGTGGTCCAGCTCGGCGGCTGGGGCGGCGGACCGAACCAGGCCCTGACCTGGTTCTTCGTGCAAAAACTTCCGGGCACACCCGGCAGTGTGGAAGACTATGCCCGCCAGGTGACCGATATCGTCAAACCCCGCCTTGAGGCGATCGACGGGGTGGCCGGAGTAGACGTGCAGGCCGGCGCGCCGGAAGAGCTGCAGATCACCATCGACCCTTACCGGGCTGCGGAACTGGGTGTTTCATTGCCCAGCGTCGCCGGTCGAACCGGGCGTACCAACGACGTCTCCGGCGGCTTTGTCGATGTCGGCCGGCGCCAGTTTACGCTGCGCTTCGAAGGTCGCTACGACCCGGATCAGTTGCGTAACCAGATACTCGACTGGCGGGACGGACGGCCGGTCCGCCTCGGCGATATCGCCGATGTCGCGGTCGCGCGCGGGCAGCGTAATGGCCTGGTGGTGCAAAACGGCAACCCGGCGATGGGTATTCGCATCGACCGGGCCAACGGCGCGAACGTGCTGGCCGCGCTGACCGAAGTCAAAGCCGCAGTTGACGAACTGCGCGAAGGCCCGATCAAAGACCTGGGGCTGGCGATAGAACAGTCATTCGATGCGTCGGTCTTCATCAAGCGTGCGGTCGGCATGGTCCGCACCAACCTGATTCTCGGCGTATTGCTGGCCGTCGGCGTGCTCTGGTGGTTTTTACGCGACCGTCGAGCAACCTTGCTGATCGCAACGGCAATCCCGATCTCTCTGCTGTCGACCTTTGTGGTGCTAAGCTTGACCGGGCGCAGCTTGAACGTGATCTCCCTGGCCGGGCTGGCTTTTGCGGTCGGCATGGTCCTGGATGCGGCGATCGTGGTCGCGGAAAACATCGTGCGGATTCGCGAGCGGGGCGAAATACCCACCCTTGCCGCGCTGCGCGGCGCGACCCAGGTTCAGGGTGCGCTGCTCGCATCCACCGCAACCACCGTGGCTATCTTCGTGCCGGTGCTGTTCTTGGAAGATGTGGAAGGACAGTTGTTCGCCGACCTGGCGCTGACGATTGCCATCGCAGTTATTATCTCGCTGTTCGTTGCGCTGACCGTATTGCCCACCGTAGCCGGAAACTGGCTGCGGCCAAAGAAACTGACCTCAAAACATGCGCCGCGCTGGGCCCAACTGGCCCGCAAGCTGATGTGGGTCAGCGACAAACCCAAGCGGCGCTATGCGCTGATCGGCACGCTGATGGCGACGCCGCTGCTGCTGACCTGGCTGCTGTTCCCGCAGCTCGACTACTTACCGCCGGTCAAGCGCGATGCGGTGGACGCATTCATGCAGACGCCGCCGGGCGCCAACTGGGACACGCTGGAAGGCGAAGTGGTCAGCAAGCTGGTCACGCGCCTCGATCCGTATATGAAAGGCGAAAAAGAGCCCGCGCTGAAAAACTATTACATCTGGATGTGGCCGCAGGGCGGCACTATCGGCGCACGGGTGAAAGACCAGAGCCGGGTCAAGGAACTGGAAAAGATCATTCGTGAAGAAGTCATGGTCGATATTCCGGACTTTCGCGGTTTCGCGTCCCAGGGCAACCTGTTCGGCGGCTTTGGCGGCGGCCGGGACATCGCAGTTCATCTACAGTCTTC
>JANQPM010000088.1 GCA_028289465.1 Lysobacterales bacterium
GTGCAGCAGGATTTTATACAGCGCTTCCTTTTCGATTCCTTCCCTGCCCGGGGCGCACTGGCGCGCCTGCAGGATACCTGGGAAGAAGTACTGACCACCGCGAACTACCCGCCCTGTGTGCGCCAGTTGCTGGGCGAGGCGCTGGCGGCCGCGGCGTTGCTGACCAGCAACCTGAAATTCCGCGGTACTGTGAGCCTGCAAATTCAATCGTCCGGGCCGCTACGCCTGCTGATCGCACAATGCACTGACAATCACGAGTTACGCGGCATCGCGCGTATCGGCGATGCGCCGGCATCGGCTGGCGGCCTGCAGGCCTGGCTGGACGATCCGGTACTGTCGATTAATCTGGAACCTTCCGGCCGCGGCCGGCGCTATCAGGGTGTGGTGCCATTCTCGGATTGCTCGCTGGGAGCCTCGCTGGAATACTATTTCCATCAGTCCGAACAGTTGGATACCCGTGTCTGGCTGGCGGCAAACGACCATTCCGCAGCCGGTCTGATGCTGCAGAAAATGCCCGACAGGACCGTCACGACGGAGGACTGGCAACGGGTGAATCTGCTGGCCGGCACGGTAAAGCCTGAGGAGTTGTCTATGCTGTCCACCGAAGACTTGATCGGCCGGCTGTTTAATGAAGAGGACGTGCGTTTGTTCAAGCCGTCGCCGGCCCGCTTTCGCTGCAGTTGTTCGCGGGAACGGGTGGCCGGGGTGTTGCAGTCCCTCGGCCGGGCTGAGGTAGAGGCCGCGCTGGCGACTGCCGACCCGGTCGACGTGCGCTGCGAATACTGCAACCGGAGCTATTGCTTCGATGCGCTGGACGTTGCGCAGTTATTCTCTCAGCGGCAAGTGCCGCCACCCGGTTCGGTAAGCCGGCAATAGGCTGCGCGGCGAGCCCGGCATGGATCCGCTGCAATACTGTCGCGACAGGGTGCTGGTCACGGGCTCGCCGTTGCGCCTGACGCACTTGTTTGTCGGGCGCGAAGCCGCACAGAAGCTGATTTGCATCAGCGCTTTGATTGCCGACATCGGCAATATTCCTTACCAGGTCGCCGATCCGAGTGTTGCACGGACAAAACTCGCGTGGTGGCTGCAGGAGTTGCAGCGTTTCCAAGCTGCGGAAGCGCGCCATCCGATCACCCAGGCAATGCAGGCGCTGAAGCTGGAAAATCTGCCGAAATCGGATTTCGAGGCCTGGGTTGATGCGCTGGCCGGTCTGATTGATCCGCCGCCATTGGAAAACGGCGCGCAGTTGATGCGGCACTGCGAGGCTGTTGGCGGACAGGCCGCGTGGCTGGAAGCATTCGCGCTGAACGCCGGCAACGATGCAGCCGCGTATTGCCGCGCTGCGGGATCGGCCCGCTATCTGGTCCATTTGATTCGTGATCTACCAGCCGATGCCGGCGCCGGCCGTTGCTGGTTGCCTTTGGATATTCAGGCACGCTACCGGATCAATCGGGACAATATGCTGCGCTCACCAGCATCTGATTGGCCGGTATCTGGCTGGGACGCCGCTGTGCGGGATATGTGCCGTCTGGCGGCAACCGCATTCGATAGTGCAGACCGCGAACTGGCCGGCCTGGGCCGACGCGATGCCGGCATTGCACATATCCATATCCAGTCGGCGCTCGCACGGCGGCTGCTGCGGCAACTGGCCAGACGGCCATCAGTCATTTTGCAGCGGCGGGTGCGGGTCTCCGATTGGTACACTTTGTGGGCCGCCTGGCGTGTCGGACGGCGTTATGTATCAGCCGGAGTGGCTAGATGAGTGGCGATCAAATTCGGGCCAGCGGCGGCTGCCATTGCGGCGCAGTGCGCTTTGAGGTGACGGTGCCTCGCCCGGCAACGGCCCAGGCTTGCAATTGCAGCATCTGCGCGATGACAGGCTTTGTCCACCTGATTGTGCCGGCATCGGCTTTCCATCTGGCCAGCGGCGAGGATACGCTGACCGAATATCGCTTCAACACCGGTACCGCCCGGCATCTGTTTTGCCGCGTTTGCGGGATCAAGTCCTTCTATGTGCCGCGTTCCAATCCGGACGGTTTCAGCGTGAATCTGAATTGTCTGGATTCGAACGACGGTCTGAATATTCAGGTCGAGGCGTTTGATGGCAGGCACTGGGAGGACAACGCTGCTCGCCTCGAGCATTTATCCGATTGACTGCCAGGTGGATTGATTATGGCTGTCCGGGCCGTGGCGCCGTTAATCCTTATCGGAAATATAGCGCGGCCCTTGCCCGGCCGTTTTTTCGTAAACCCCTTTCTCGACTTTCCGGTACTGGGTGAAGCCTTTTTTATCCAGGTTTGACGCGTCCAGATTGGCTTTTTGGGTATTCAGATTCGGTGCAGAAATCACGCGCTTCAGCGCGCCGCCGCAATTCAGGCATTCGGCGAACGGTGCGTCGTCCAGTTTTTGCAGCAGTTCGAAACCGTCCCGGCAGTGTTTACAGGACGCTTCGCCGGCTGGCTGATACTCGTATATCGGCATAGCCTAAAGCATGGGGGCGGGACGGATGCCGGTCAAGCGCCGCAGTCGAACACCGAACGCGGGTGCAGACGCCGGTTCCGGCGCCTGCACCTGCCAAAGGATTAGTGAACTTCGTGCATGCCTTTGCGCAGCAGCGGTGAAATCAGCAGCATGAACACGCCAACCCCGATACCGACCCACATCAGAAACTCGAACAGTTCGGTATAGGAGGCCAGCGCTGTTGCCACATCGGCCACTTCGCCGCCATCGGTATCGATCGCCGCGAGCTTGCCGAGCCGGGTGGCCACCAGCTCCGACAGCGCTGTGGCCAGAAACCAGGTACCCATCGAGACGCCGACGACTTTCTGGATCGACAGTTTGGTCACCGCTGACAGGCCGACCGGGGACAGGCAGAGTTCGCCGGTGGTGTGCAGCAGATAGGCCAGTACCAGCCAGATTGCAGCAACCCGGCCGGCTTCGTTCGGAAACTGTGCGCCGAGCACCAGCGCGCCGAAGCCGAGGCCGACCTGCAGGATACCGAGGCCGAATTTCACCGGGGTGGACGGTTCGAGGTTACGCTTGGACAGCCAGACCCACAACGCAGCAAACGGAATGGCCAGCAGCATGATAAACCCGGCGTTCAGCGAACCGAACTGGGATGCCTTGATTTCGGTGCCGAGCACATTACGGTCCAGTACGCGATCGGCAAATAAAGTCATGGAACCGGCCGACTGCTCGAACAGCGACCAGAAAACGATGGTGGATATGATCAGCACCATCAGGACGACGGTTTTCGAGTATTCCGGCGAGTTATGCCGGATAAAGCCGTAGACGGTAAATACGGTCGCCGCCAGGAACATCGCGCCGAGCCACAGGTCCGATGCGCCGAAAGCCCATACCAGGCCCAGTGCGACCGGAACGACAGCCAGCGCGATCGCGATCGGGTCGCGTTTTTGTTCTTCGGAATAAAACATCGCATACAGAATCAGGCCGACGATCGCGACGATCAGCATCGCATTCTGCGTGGTGTGCACCACCGGCTCGGACTGAACCAGATACCAGATCAACGCCAACGCCGGCAGACTCAGCAGATAAATAGCCCATTCTTTGGAAACGATGCCGAGCGCTTTCTCCTTCAACACTTCCGGGTTGGACGGGTCAGCGTGGCCGTAGAGGTATTTCTGGCCCCACAGGAAGGTGAACAAACCGAGAATCATGCCGATCCCGGCAGCGCCGAAACCATAACCCCAGCCATAGGTCTCGCCGAGCCAGCCGCACAGCAGCGTGGCGGTGAATGATCCGATATTGATGCCCATATAGAAAATGGTAAAGCCGGAGTCGCGCCGCGGGTCGTCGATCTTGTACAGCTTGCCGACGATAGTGGAAATGTTCGGCTTCAGGTAGCCGACGCCCATCACAATCAGGGAAATCGCCAGATAGAAAACATTCAGCGCGCCGACGTCCCGGTTGACGATGTCCGCCGCCAGCGGCACGCCGGAAGGTAGTACTGTGCCGTCGGCGAGCGTGATGGTCTCCGACAACACCGCGCCGGCCGCGTAGGCCACCGCCTGATCGCCTTCCACCGCCATCAGAATATGCCCGAGCGACAGCAGAATGCCGCCGAACACGACGGCCTTGCGCATGCCGAGATAGCGGTCGGCCAGCAAACCGCCGATTACCGGCAGCGCGTAGACCAGGCCGGCATAGGCACCGAGCACGTCCAGCCCCATTTCGTCGGTAAACAAGTGGTATTTAGTCAGGTACAGCAGAAGCAGATACTTCATGCCATAAAAAGAGAACCGCTCCCACAGCTCGGTGGCAAAGCAGACATAGAGCCCTTTCGGGTGTCCCCATAGCTGGTCTCGTTCCAGGGCGTCAACGGCCGGCGCGACTGAACTCATGTTATTCCCTCGTCAGTTCGGTTTATATCATTAGACCAAAAAACCCGCCAAGGATGGGCATTCTCGATCGTATAGTCAAATCCGCAACATTTTCCGATGCCTGCTGGCACGTTACATTGGACGGTTTTGCCTGTTGCAGCGCTTTGTTCTACACTGCGGCGCTTTCGGCCATACCGGGTACTCATTACAGGCAACCATTTGGCGTAGCCATTTCGGGATATCCGATTGCCGGTCGATGCTCAATGCTATAAGAAACAGACTGTACACCATATGAACGCGAGTGCTTTGGACGGTAAAGTGGTTTTGCTCACCGGCGCGGCAGGCGGCCTCGGTGCTGCGGTAGCCGGTCGCCTCGGTGTGGCTGGTGCGCGGCTGGTTTTGCTGGATAAAAACCGGGCCGGCCTTGAATCCCTGTCGGATCGGCTCGTGGAAGCCGGTGCGGCCGCACCCGAGCTGTTGCCATGGGATTTGGAAGGTGCCGGACCTGACGATTACGATGAGTTTGCCGGTGCGCTCAGCAGCCGCTTCGAGGCTCTCGATATACTGGTTCACTGCGCTGCCCGTTTCACCGCACTGACGCCGCACCGGCACTACAAACCCGAAGAGTGGCTCAGAACCATGCAGGCCAATTTGAATGGTCCATGGTTGCTGACCCAGTGCTGTATACCGCTGCTGCAGGCTTCAAGCGCCGGTCGGATCTTATTTGCACTGGACGATCCACAGCGGGTGCTACAGGCGAACTGGGGGGCATACGGTGTCGCCAAACAGGCCTTGAGCGGCCTGATCAGCCAATTGCGGGACGAACTGTCCAACAGCCGGATTCGTGTGGCCGGGTTCAATCCGGGGCCGATGATGACCGGACTTCGGGGTAAAGCCTATATGATGGAATCGCCGCAGGATGCGCGCAGTCCGGACGCTGTAGCCGGGAGGTTCGTTAGCTGGCTGGCTGAAACGCTATCGACAACAGACGATCTGCCACCGCTGAAGGACTTTGAAGCCGACGCCTAGGCGGTTTGCGACCGCAGTGATTCCACGCCCAGCATGGCTTGTTTGGTTGCCAGGCCCCAGCGGTATCCGCCCAGCCCGCCGACCGATTGAATGACCCGGTGGCACGGAATCAGCCACGCGATCGGATTGGCGCCGACCGCTTTGCCGACGGCACGGGCGGCGCCTGGTCTGCCGATGTACTGCGCGAGATCACGGTAGGCGACCGCCGTACCGGGCGGAATCGACAACAATGCCTGCCAGACCTGAAGCTGAAACGGGCTGCCGTGCAGCCAGACCGGCAGCGGTGTTTTCTCGGCTGCGCCAAATATCCGTTCTGACCAGCGGGTTGCATTTCGTTGGTCCCGCTGTAACCGCGCCATCGGCCATTGTTCCCTGAGCCGCGTCTCATGCGGTGCATCGCCGTCCTGCGGAAAGCCGAGAAAATTCAGCCCGCGGTCGGTCCAGGCCAGATTGACCGGGCCGAAAGGCGACGTGCTGCAACCATGGCGAATCATCAGGTCGAGACCGCCGCGCCGAAATTCTCCCGGCGTCACCGCGTCGGTTTTGATGAGTAAATCGTGCAGCCGTCCCGGACCGGAAAGGCCGGCGTCTAGTGACGCGTTCAATACCGACTGGCCGGCGTGCAGGCGCGTCAGTGCTGCCTGACGCGTCAGGTGCTGGAGAAATTGCTTAGGCGTGATACCGGCCCACTGCTGAAACGTTCTGTGCAGATGGTGCGGGCTGAGTCCGATTGCATCGGCCAGTTCGTTCAGGCCGGGTTGCCGCGCCTGGTGCTCGGCCAAATACCGCAGTGCGCGTTTAACCGTGTCATAATGCCGTCCGTTGGGCCACTGAGTTGCGTTATCGTTCATGCGCCTATTTTGCGCCCAGTGAAAACCACTAGCCACCCGAATCTTGCTGCGGCGCAACACCACAGGAGAAACCCGCTATGTCCGAGGACTTGTTCCTGAAAATTATCGACCGCGAGATTCCGGCCGATATCGTCTACGAAACGGATACCGTACTGGCCTTCCGCGATATCGCGCCGCAGGCGCCGGTGCATATATTGATCATTCCGAAGATTAAGATCCGCACCGTTAACGATGTCGATGCCGAGCACACCGAGCTGCTGGGCGAGCTGATTCTGGCCGCCAAACGAATAGCCAAGGCGCAGGGAGTTGCGGATCAGGGTTATCGTTTGGTGATGAATTGCAATGAGGCGGCGGGCCAGACCGTCTGGCACATCCATCTGCACCTGCTCGGTGGCAGAGCGCTGCAGTGGCCGCCGGGCTAGCCGGCAGCCTCCTGCAGCAGCCAGTCGACAAAATCTTCGGCTACCGATGACGCCGGGCGGTTTTCCGGCAGCACGACATAGTAGGCGTATTCGCTTGGAATTGCGGTATCGAAGGGCCGGACCAGGCGGCCGCGGTCCAGATCGTATTGCACCAGCGGGCTGCGGCCGAGCGCGATTCCGGCGCCACTGGCCGCCGCTTCCAGCATCAGGCTGGTATGGCTGAAACTCAGCCCTTTGTCCGGACTGATATCATCCACGCCGGCCGCCAGAAACCACATTTTCCAGTCTTCTCGCGAATAATCGTCGTGCAGCAGCGTGTGATGGGTCAGATCGGATGGCGCCGCCAGCGGCCGGTCGGCCTGTTCCAGTTCGGGACTGCATACCGGAAAGACCTCCTCGCGCATTAGCAGATAGGTTCGCGTGCCGGCCCAGTCGCCGTTGCCGAAGCGTATCGCAACGTCGATATTGTCTTTCTCAAAATCCACCAGCCAGTCGAACGCAGCGATGCGGATATTCGCTGCCGGGTGCTGGCGATGAAATTTTCTCAGTCTTGGAACCACCCATTTACTCGCGAACGACGGCAGAACGCTGATGCTGAGCTGTTCGCTGCGGTTGCGGCGGCTGAGCCGGTCGGTGGCGGCCGCCAGCAGGTCCAGGGCTTCGCGTACTTCCTGCAAGAACGCCTGTCCTTCACCGGTTAATTTCAGTGAGCGGCTACCGCGGCGAAACAGCAATACGCCGAGCAGTTCTTCTAGCTGCTTGACCTGCAAGCTGACGGCGGCCTGTGTCACATACAGCTCTTCTGCGGCCTTGGTGAACGACAACCGCCGGGCTGACGCTTCAAACGCACGCAGCGCACGCAATGGAGGTACTTTCTTATACATCAATAAAAACAGTGGCTTAGCGATTTATTCTGAGGTCAATGCAAATTATCGCATAAAAAAAACTTAGGCATATTTCAAAATAGTTTCAATTGAAACTATTTGCCAGAACAGTAGCATACACAAGCGTAGGTTGTTGCAGTACAGAACACTTGAAAACGCGGGTCTGTGCGCGGACTGAGAAATGGGAACTCTGTAGTTTTCTCTCAGTCCTATATCGGCGGCAGATCTCCCTCTCCGGTGGCCATCAGACACCGGCGGTCGCCGATATAAGGAGTCTTGCGCCCGCTCCGGCGGGCCGCCTGTGGCTCCTTGGTTGGTATCGCTTTGCGGACCGGAAAGCGAATTAGCACTTGCGTAAAGGCAAGCGCCCCGAAGCAGGTTTCCCCTCTTTTTCCTGCTTCGGGGTTTTTTTTTGCCCGCCGGGCCGCTGCATTGCTATTCGAGCTCAACGAGAAATACGGAAACGACCCGTGGATGAGAGTAAACCGGGACTCGCGTCAGTTGTAGTCCGTGGGCGATGGTTGAAATCGCCCGCGTTTTATTCACGCCATTAAAGGGGGTTTGATATGTCACATGCCAAATATGCACCGGTGAGCAAGACGGTTAACGTAAGCCTGCCGGCCAATGTCGCCTATGACTTCGATAAATTCGTTGAAGTACAGCGTTCCATTCTAGACCGGCTGGGTTGCATGGCCTGCTGTTCCGGTTTTGATATTCGCTGGGATCTGGCAACCCGGTTTTCTGTCGATGAGCAGCTTAACGTCACCGAAACCGGCTTCTAGGCGATGCGCGAACTCGGCGTAGGCCTGATTTATATGCCCAGCCTGGAGCCTGTGCTCCTGGCTGGGCAGGGCCTCGTCGATGTGGTCGAGATCGAGCCCGAGCCGTATTGGAGCAAGATACCGGGAGAACAACGCTACCGTATAAACCATGCGGCGCTACAGTATTTCAGCCAACTGCCGTACCGCCTGCTGCTGCATGGGGTCGGGTTTCCGATAGGGGGTACCATCCCGCCTGCGGATGCCCATACCGAGGCCTTTATCGAAACCATACAGCGACTTGGCCCGGTCTGGGTCAGCGAACACATGAGTTTCAATCGGGCGGCGGATCGGCGCGGGTGTTTTGATACCGGTTTTCTGTTGCCGCCGCTGCAGAGCGCCGAAACGGTGTCAATAGCCGTTGATAATATTCGGCACCTGCAGCAGCGCTTACCGGTGCCGTTTGCGTTTGAAACCGGGGTCAACTATCTGCAGCCTCAGGCGGACGAAATGTCGGATGGCCAGTTCTGGGCGGCCGTTGCCGACGCTGCCGACTGCGGTATCCTGCTGGATTTACACAATCTGTACTGCAACCAGGTCAACGGCAGGCAGCCGGTGCTCGAAGTGATTGATGAATTGCCGCTGGAGCGGGTATGGGAAGTCCATCTGGCCGGTGGTCAAGACATGGACGGCTATTGGCTGGATGCCCATTCGGGTCCGGCGCCGCCGGCGTTGATGGAATTAGCCCGTGAGGTCATTCCACGCCTGCCGAATCTGAAAGCCATCAATTTCGAAATTATGGAAGAATACTTGACCGCGCATGAGATCAAGCCGGATACAATATTGACACATCTGCAGGATATCAGGGCCTTGTGGGCCACTCGCGGGCGCAGGGCAGGCGAGAGCAACCGGTCGGTTGCACCGTCGGCAGGCAGCGCGCTTCCGTCGCCGGCGGAATGGGAAGCACTACTGGGCCATGCGACGACCGGCGATGCCGCGGCGGTTCGGGCTTATCGGAAGCGCCTGGGTAGCGATCCCGGCATCGATATTTTCCGCCGGCTCATACAAAGCGTTCGTGGCGGAATGGCGGCCGACGGCCTGCATTACAGCGTTCGGCTGCTATTGCTGTCTGTCGGCCTGTCGCGTGTGGAAACGCTGCTGGCCGAGTTCTGGGGCTCGCAAAAACCCGGTCTGTTCCCGCAAGAGGAATGCCGTCGCTTAGCGGAGTTTTTACGCCGTCAGCACCTGAATCTGCCCTATCTGTCGGCCCTGCTGGATTACGATCTGGCGGTATTGGCGGTCAAGAACGGTAACGGTCCGGTTAAGGTTAGTTTTGATACCGATCCGGACACGATCCTGGCCGCGCTGGACCGCGGCAAGGTACCGGCGGCGGGTCCGCCACAGCCAGTTCTGTTATCGGTGCAATAGCACGGTTTATTTCTGCAGCCGGTTTCTGTGCAGCCCAACGGACAACCCTAAGAGCGCCTATAGGCGCTCTTAGGGTTTGGAATGCTCAAAATGTTTTCAGCGGCGCCGCCTAAGGCGAATTTTAAACGCCTCAGTTATCGGCCTCGATATAGTAGTAGCCGCCGCCGAATAGCTTGCCGGACGATTTCTTATTGCCGGTCTCCAATTGTTCCAGTTTCCGCTGCAACTGGTCGGCCTGTTTGGCCAGCAGCTTTTTCAGCGCTTTCCCGCCACTGTTGAACTTCTCTTCCGGAATGTTCGATGACCAGCAGGTCCGCTGCGTAAACTGCTGTGCCTCATCGCCGCGCTCGTAGTTATTCTGTACCGCCAGGACATGATGGCCAACCGCTTCCAGACCGCTTCTCAAGGTTACTGCATCCCTGGCCGGCGGCAGATAAACGGGGGATATCAAACGCACCATCTGGCCGTCGGATCTGACATTGCCATACTTCTGAAGCTGCCGCAGTACAGACTGGGCGGTCACGCCACGCGGGAAATGACTGGCAACCAGCCGATGGATAGACGCGCCTTTGCCAATGATTGGAATTTTTTTCGGCCGGCCGGTTTTTCGATCCCGGTACAGGCGGGATGTGGCCCAGGTGGAAAGGAGTGCGCCTTCGGAAATCGGAGAACCGCGATAGCTGTCAAAGTTATTGAACAGAGCGGGCAGCGGATCATACTCGCTAAACCGCTCATACTGCCGGGAGTCAATGCCGGTCAGTACCGTGATATCTGTATTGGAAGGGCGCTTTTTCGGGTTAGCCGCCAGCAGCTGCCGTTTCGCCTCCTCAACGTAGATGGATTGCAGTAGTAGTTTTAATTCCGGAAATTTAACTAAGCCCATGATCATTCTGACAAGTGGGCGTAGTACGCTAACGATTGCTTTAAGCAGCAATTGTCTTTCGACTTTTTTGTTGGCCATGTTGTGACTCGTTCTAAAGTAGTGGTGATTAACCACAGGTTTGCACGCAAGGCATCGGCTATTTTGACCGAATACCCAAGTTGTAAAGGTTTGAATACCGATGCCGCTTTTTACACGTAGACGCGAGGCAACGCATGGCAGATCCGAACGGTATGATCAACACCCAGTCAGCGATAAAAAATACGAATTGGTATTAAACCTAAAACCCCGATATAGCCGAATGGTCGGCTATTAACGGCATATTATCTGGACGATGTGAAGGAAATGCAAACGGTGCAAACAACGTCTAGATCGTGGGCTATATGCCGGTGAATATATAGTCTGTTTGTTACTGTCAGTCTTCTGCTTTACCGGTGGCGTCGTTCCGTTATGCGAAAGCCGACTATCGGCGCAGGAAGCGCAAGCAATGCTTGCGCTTCCTGCGAAAAAGTCAGCCATGACTTTCGTTTTCTACGCACCACTTCTTCTTATCGTATACCGCAATAAATTCCCCATTCAGAAGTGACGTTTGTCCGCTCTCTGCCCGATATCGGCTTGCGCCAGAGACCGGCAGTTGTCAGCCATGTTCACGGACGACGGCCGATGCGCGGCGTAGTAACCCACTTCGGAGAAGCTGCCGGTTTCATAAACAATCGCCTGGGTGTCGAAACAACCCACCGCAACTTCTACTGCGAATGAGAATGTTGAGCCGCCGCTCACGGCTGGTGTGCCGGTTCCATTGCCCAGGCCGCTTGTCCTGCTGCCGGTGCCATTACCGAGCCCCGTTATGCTGCCGCCAGTGCCATTGCCTAGACCTGTTACATTGCTGCCGGTGCCGTTCCCGAGACCGGTCATGCTGATGCCGGTGCCATTGCCTAAACCTGTTACATTGCTACCGGTGCCGTTCCCGAGGCCGGTCGTTTTGGCGCCAGTGCCATTGCCTAGACCGGTTTTTTTCGCACCGGTACCGTTACCCAGACCGGTTTTTTTGGCACCAGTGCCGTTTCCGAGGCCGTTCAGGACATCCAGATTGAATTGTCCGGATTCCAGTGGCACACGCGACAAACCGACCAACGAAAAGTTATCGTTTAAGTTGGCCTTGCCAACATACAGTTGTCCTTCGTTAAACCAGGTCACAACGACGTTGTCATTCTGGACACGAATGTTCATGTTGCCGTCGACCAGGTCTCTGGCAAACAGACTGTTGGACAGCAGCAGCGAAAATGCACAGAAAAGTATCGTGGACAGCTTGGTAATACCGGTACCGTCCTTGATTACCTTGGTCAATCCGGTGCCGTTTTGTTCGCCCCGTGATATGCCGGTACCGTCTTTTTCCACTCTGGAAAGGCCGGTGCCATCACTGCGTACCTGCGCAAAACGTGAAGAACGCGCTTTATGGAATTGGAAAAAAGAAGTCATGGCTGTTTACCTCCGAAATTAAATGCAATGGGGGTTATGGGTATAAGGGTTAATCGTTATCTTCAAGCGATTCAAAATAGTAAAAACCGACGCCAGCGGTTACGTTGTCGGCATTCTTATCTTCTTCATCTTCGTAATCTTCGATGACTTTAAATGTGTCGTCGATTTGTGAACGCATCATCTGAGTCATCACGGCCTTGAACGCTGAGTACTTTTCTCTTGGTATAGACATAGACCATCGTTGTTGCTGTACCAGTCGTTTATCCGGCCTGTCCTTATTGTCCAGATTATGTTGTACGGTTCTGAGCAGGTTTGAAGCGGCATGCATCCCGTTATCTATGGTTTCGTATTTCGCGCCGGTCAGCGGAAAATAGATTCTGGAAATCAGCCGGACGGTATTTTCATCGATCAGCTCGACATTGCCACTGCTAATCAGCCGGTCCAGTACCGTCTGGGCGGTCACATTGCGCCCGGCGGTTTTGGTGACCAGGCTTTGAAAAGTCATTCCACGCCCGTAAACCGGCAGATCCACCGGCTGGTTTTCGGCGCCGCGGTACTCGGGCTTCAAACCCCAGTCGGCCAATACCGCAGCTTCTAGCTGCAGGTACTGGGCATCGTGTTGATTGTCGTCTGCCTTGGCATTCAATAACTGCGAAATCGCACGGGTATCAATACCGGTAATCAGAGCCAGCGCGGATTTGGTGACTCGTGCCTGCGGGTCCTCTTTCTTTAATTCCCGCTGCGCTTCTTCCACGTAAATCTGTTTGGCCAGACCGATAAAGGCCTGGAAAGTGATATTACCGACCATCAGACGGATCAGAGGCCGCAATACACGGATGATGGATTCCGTAAACCGTGCCGCTTTGGGATTTTGAGATTCTTTTAACGCCACATTAGACATAGTTCCAGCCTTTTCGATCTTGAATAGCGAAATGTATTAGCAGCGAGTGGAGCAGGGCGAACGCCCGTTTTCAAACTACCGGTGCGGCTGAGAAAACCAATCCGCTGATAAGCCTGATTCGGCTGACCATTCAAAGGCACGCACCTATATTCGGTTTGTTGATCCATGGTCCGAGACCCCGACTAAATACGAAACACACGTTGCGGACTGATCTGAACTACTACAACGCCGTCTTAACCCCGTCTACTTCTCTGACAATAAGCGAGAATATCGAAGACTGTTTTAATGAATACCTCTAAATCTGTTTCGTTTCAAGCCGTTAGCAGTGCTTTCCTCCCCGGTTTACTGAACCCTTTTCATTAAAAACCCGGGTGCTTTCATCCATGAAAGCACCCAGTAGGCTGAGTGAGCCCCACTCCGTGGCCCACCGCTTGTCCGGCAATCCGTCGCCCGACAATCAAGAAGGCATGGGATATCCCTATCCCAGGGAGCCTTCCTTGAAAAAAGTGCAACGTCCGTGTCGCGAGAGCCCGTCCTTAGTTCCCTGATTTCCCTATCATCAATCGAATACCGTTAAAGATATGTACTCCAACGTTTTGATTTCCCAGCCTTAATGGCAGGTGGCCGCTTTACGCGGCCGTTTTTTTCCCACGATTCCCCATTCTTGATGACCTGAATCTGCCTGCCGGCAGTCCGGATCGCCAATATCTATCAACTCTACTGAACGCATGTCCCCCGGCACCGCCGGCGTAATTGCAAATGGCCCCGCGTCGCCCAGATTTCGAAGGCACCATAACTCGGCGAGCTCGCGGTTTTCCGCTTCCGCAATGGCCACACCCTTTCGATGGTGAACAACCCAGTACATAGGTATTACCTTATCAGTTTTAGCCAGTAATGTCTATAGACAATTTTGTCTTTAGACACTTGTGTCTTTAGCCAACATTGGCTAAACTAGCAAACACAGGGATGGAAGTCCAGTGGTTGGCACTGGTGAAAAGGACTTCGAGCAGTAGGGGCGTGCCCCTTTTCGTTCAGCAAGACAGCTGAGCTTTTGCGGGTGGCGACACTTCCGCGACGGCGGCCAGATTACAGGATGCGGTCTGGCCGCCTTTCTTTTTCTTAGGAGTCAGAAAGCGCGGGATTTAAATGGCCGCAGTGCCGGCACAGCCGGAGATTCTGGTTGCTGTAGAAGCGTTCGAACACAGCGGGGAACTGCGTTTCGATGTCCTCCAGCGTGAAATATTCCTCGAATAGCAACCGGTAGCAGTTTTCGCAGTACCACATCAGGCCGTCTTTTTCGCCGTCCAGCCGCTGCCGTTCGATCACCAGACCGACCGTGTTTTCAAAGCGTTGCGGCGAATGGGGTATTCTCGCAGGCAGGTGAAATATCTCTCCTTCGCGAATCCAGATATCTCTGGGCTCCCCCTGATCCATCACTTTGAGCAGCATGTCGCCCTCGACTTGATAGAAGAATTCCGGGCCTTCGTCGTAGTGATAGTCGCTACGCTGGTTTGGGCCGCCGACTACCATCACGATAAATTCACTGTCTTTCCAGATCAGTTTATTGCCAACCGGCGGTTTCAGCAGATGCCGGTGCTCGTCGATCCAGCGCTGAAAGTTAATAGGGTTCTGCAGAGTCATGGGCTTTCCTGTGGGCCGAGATACGCGATGCATTTCAATTCGATAGCGATCGGTGTCGGCAGCGCGGTGATTTCCACTGTCGTGCGGCACGGCCGAACGTCGGCAAAGTACTCGGCATACAGGCGATTGTAGGTCTCGAAATCGCGCGTTATGTCGGTCAGAAACACCGTTATATCGACGAGTTGCTCCCAGCGGCCACCGGCTGCCTCGAGTACGGCTTTGACGTTTTGAAATACCGAGCGGCATTGCGCGGCAATGTCATAGCCGACCAATTGGCCCCGGTCGTCATAGCGGTTGCCCGGAATGCTGTTGTCCGCCGCATTTCTGGGCCCGATACCGGATAGGAACAGCAGGTCGCCGACGCGCCGGGCATGGGGGTAGAGCCCTACCGGGGCGGGGGCGTCGTCCGTCTGTACAGTGCTCATAGGTCTTGCTGCCCGTAATGGATACAGATATTTTTGGGTTCGGTAAAAAAGCGCATCGCTTCCAGGCCGCCCTCGCGGCCCAGTCCCGACGCTTTCATACCGCCGAAAGGGGTTCTCAGGTCTCGCGACAGCCAGCAGTTCACCCAGACGATGCCGACGTCAATGGCCTCCGACAGGCGGTGGGCGCGTTTCAGATCACGCGTCCACAACGAGCAGGCAAGCCCGTAGTCGCTGGCATTGGCCAGCGCCAGCGCGGTTTCGTCGCTGTCGAAAGGCTGCAGGGTTGCGACCGGACCGAAAATTTCTTCCTGGTTGGTGCGGCTGTCGTTGGGCAGGCGGTCGATCAAGGTCGGCTGAATAAACCAGCCGTCGGCACAGCGGCCCGGCAGTTTCACCGCGTGGCCGCCGTGCAGCAGCCGGCCACCCTCATTTTCGGCCAGTTCCAGATAGCGCATGACCTTGTCGAAGTGCTCGCGGCTGACCACCGCGCCCTGATCGGTATCCTCGGTCATCGGGTCGCCGACTTTCAACGCCGACAACCGGGCGGTTAGCGCGTCGGCAAAAGCGTCATAGATGCTCGCTTCCACCAGTATTCGCGACCCGCACAGGCAAATCTGCCCTTGATTGCTGAACGCCGCGCGCAGCACACCGTCGAGTGTATGCTCCCAGTCGCAGTCGGCAAATACGATGGTCGGGTTCTTACCACCCATCTCCAGCGACAGTTTCTTGAACCGCGCCGCTGTCCGTTCGGCAATCCACGCGCCGGTCGCGGTGCTGCCGGTAAACGATACGGCATTGATCGCCGAATGGGTGACCAGCGCACCGCCGGCGGCCGGTCCTTCGCCGTGCACGATGTTCAGTACCCCGGGAGGCAGGCCGACCGCGTCACAGAGTTCGCCCAGTTTGGCCGCGGTCGCCGGGGTCACCTCCGACGGTTTCGCAACCACCGTGTTGCCGGCAGCCAGTGCCGGCGCGATTTTCCAGCTCAGCAGGTACAGCGGCAGGTTCCACGGCGAGATACAGGCCACCGTGCCCAGTGGCTGTCTCAAGGTGTAGTTGATGGTGTCCGGTGCCGCATGCGATTCGCTGGCAAATTGTTCGGCGGCCGATGCGAAAAAGTCGAAATTGGCGACCGCGCGGGGGATGTCGACGGCCTTTGCCAGTGCCAGCGGCTTGCCATTGTCACGGCTCTCGGTTTCCGCTAATTCATCGTGCTGGTCGGCGATTGCCCGGGACAACGCCCGAAGGTAGCGCGCGCGCCGGCCGGCGCCGATGGCCGCCCAATCCGGGGCCGCAGCCCTGGCGCTGGAGACGGCCCGGTCAATGTCCGGGCTGCCGGAATTTGCGACCTGTGCATAGACCTGGCCGGTGGCCGGTTCGTACACTTTTAACCACTGATCTTCGGTGGGGTCCTGAAACTGACCGTCGATGAAGTTCCTGAATGTCAACATGGCTGTATTGGCTGATCTTGCAGGTCGATCTCCCAGGGTGATTTCATGGGGCGATCTCATGGGGCGATCTCATGGGGCGATCTCATGGGGCGATCTCATGGGGTGATCTCATGGGGTGATCTCATGGGGTGATTTCATGGGGTGATTTCATGGGGCGATCTCATGGGGTGATCTCATAGGGAAGCGGTTCTCCCGCCATCGACCGGCAGGTTGATGCCGTTGATATAGCCCGCTGCCGGACTGGCCAGAAATGCGATCGCATTGGCCACCTCGAGCGGTTCTGCAAACCGGCCCAGCGGAACCGAGCGCTGCATTGCACGGCTGATTTCCTGTTCGCTCTTGCCGGTCTGCTGGGCGCGGCCGGCAATCACTGCGGGCAGTCGCCCGGTTCTGGTAAAGCCCGGCAGTACATTGTTCACGGTAATCAAGTCCGGCCCAAGCTCATTTGACAACGTTTTGGCCCAGTTCGCGACGGCCCCGCGGATGGTATTGGAAACGCCGAGCCCCGGAATCGGCTGTTTTACGGAAGTCGAGATCACATTGATGATTCGACCATACTGCGAATCCCGCATGCCGGGAATGACTGCTTGAACCATTACCTGGTTGCATAGCAGGTGCTTTTGAAACGCGTCCAGATATTCGTCGAGCCCGGCGCTGAACGCCGGTCCGCCCGGCGGGCCGCCGGTATTATTAACCAGAATCTGGGCCGGAAGCTCGGCCGCACGCTGCTGGATTTCATGACCGAGCCGGTCCGGGTCGGCAAAGTCTACCGCGATCCACTGATGCGATTGGCCGGCCGCATGCTCCAGCGTCTGCTTTGCATCCTGTAAGCGTTCCGGGTTACGGGCCACCAGGGTGACGGTTGCGCCCAGATGCGCCATCACCTGGGCGGCGGCAAGACCGATACCCTGGCTGCTGCCGCAGACGACGGCATGTTTTCCAATCAGCGAAATGTCCATCGAGAAACCCGTTGCAGCCAAAGCTCAAGCATATCAGCTCGGCAGGACCGATGCCGAGTCCGTCGCTGGGGTTTGGCGGAACCGCGTGTGCGGTTCGACCATCTCAAAAATCGGCGCGCCCGGGTACTCGCGGAAACGGTATGACATCGCGGATATTGGACAGGCCGGTGATATAGTTGATCAGACGTTCAAAACCCAGCCCGAAGCCCGAATGCGGTACCGTGCCGTAGCGCCGCAAATCCAGATACCACTGATAGCCCGCCTGATCCAAATCGTGTTGTTGCATGCGTTGCGCCAAAACGTCCAGCCGCTCTTCACGCTGCGATCCTCCGATAATCTCACCGATACCGGGCGCCAAGACGTCCATCGCCGCGACCGTCTTGCCGTCGTCGTTAATACGCATATAAAAGGCTTTGATTTCGTCGGGATAGTTTTTGACCACGACCGGGGATTTGAAGTGCTGCTCGGTCAAGAACCGTTCATGTTCGGTCTGCAGGTCCAGCCCCCATTCCGGCTTGAATTCGAAAGACTTTCCGGATTGTTTCAGAATATCAATCGCATCGGCATAGTCGATACGCTGAAACGGCTGATCGATGAACCGTTGCAGACGCGTAACGGCCTCGGGCTCGATCTGTTTGGCGAAAAATTCCAGATCGTCAGCACAGTGTTTCAGTACATGGCGGAAGATATATTTCAAAAACGCTTCGGCCAGGTCGGCCAGGTCATCGAGATCGGCAAACGCAATTTCCGGTTCGATCATCCAGAACTCGGCCAGGTGCCGGCTGGTGTTCGAATTTTCCGCACGAAAGGTCGGGCCGAACGTGTAGACTTTGCTCAGGGCCAGACAATAGGTTTCGACATTGAGTTGGCCCGATACGGTCAAAAATGCCTCGCGCCCGAAAAAATCCTTGCTGTAGTCGATTTCCTGCTGGTCGGTGCGCGGCAGATTGGCCAGGTCCAGCGTGCTGACCCGGAAAAGCTGCCCGGCACCCTCGGCATCGGAAGCCGTGATGATCGGGGTATGAATCCAGTAAAAGCCGTTTTCGCTGAAATACTGGTGTACCGCCATTGCCGCCGCGTGGCGAATGCGGGTCATCGCGCCAAAGGTATTGGTCCTCGGCCGAAGGTGCGCGACTTCGCGCAGGAATTCCAGGCTGTGGGCTTTCGGCTGTATCGGATAGGTATCGGGATCGTCGACCCAGCCGACCACGGTTATCTGCTCAGCCTGCACTTCGAAACGCTGTCCACGGCCCCGGGATTCAACCAGTTTGCCGCTGCAGCGAATTGCACAGCCGCTGGTCAGTCGCAGAATTTCTTCCTGATAGTTTGGCAGCGTCTGGTCGGCCACGATCTGGATCGGGTCAAAACATGAGCCATCCGATAAATGGATAAACGAAAAACCCGCTTTGGAATCGCGCCGGGTTTTTACCCAGCCGCGAAGGGTGACGCGTTCGCCGGCCGCCACCTGGCCCTGGAGCGCTTGCTGTACTGTCACGGTGCTCATATCATGCCTTTATCGCGAATGCTGGCCTCAGAGTCGGAAGCGTAGCATTCAATTCGTTTTTGGGAACGATGACGGACTGGCTTGAACCGAATCATCAAAACCCCAAATAATAATGGACTGGCGTGCTCAGGCATACCCCCAAGCTCTACTTAGGACTGCGAAAAAGATGGCGATTCAACTCACCGAAGCGGCTGCCCAGCGGGTCCAGGCATTTCTGTCCACTGAGGGCGGTACCGCATTGCGTCTGGGCGTCCGCAAGACCGGCTGTTCCGGCTGGGCCTATACCGTTTCGCTGGTGGATGACGCAGCGGCCGAGGATCGAATATTCGAGGATCGCGGAGTCAGGGTCGTGGTCGATCCAGCAGCGCTGAAACTGGTAGACGGAACCATCATCGACTTCGTCAGCGAAGGTTTGAATCGCACTTTCAAGTTCAGCAATCCGAACGTGACCGGTGAATGCGGTTGCGGGGAGAGTTTTGCAGTCGCCGGCTGAAGGCCGGCGGCGGTACAAAACGGGCGCAATCCACCCTTTCCAGCGACATCAGGCGGGACATCGTCGACGCCTGGTTGGCACCGGATCGGTACGGGGTCAGCGCTGGCAATTCCAATGCAGTGAGTCTATGCTGGGACCGATCTCGCGAATCACCTACGGTGGCCGGTGAAATGGTTCAACGATGGCACGCAGGATAGTCAGATCCCCGAAGCGGCGGACGCTGGCAGGGCGCCTGTTTCGCTGGCTGCTCGCAGCACTGGCCGTTTTTCTGCTGCTCAGCGCTACAGCCGTATTGGTAATGCGTTGGGTTCCCCCGCCAAGCTCCTCCTTTATGCTGCAGGCGCAGTGGCTACAGGGCCGCCAGGTCGATTACCGCTGGAAACCACTGTTGAATATTTCCGCGCCGATGCGGTTGGCGGTCATCGCGGCGGAAGACCAGCGGTTTCCTTATCATCGCGGCGTGGACTTCGATGCCATACAGGCGGCCCTGGACCAATACCAGGCCGGTGCTCCGCTGCGCGGGGCCAGCACGCTGTCGCAGCAGGTGGCCAAGAACCTGTTTTTGTGGTCCGGGCGTGACTGGGCCCGAAAAGGGCTGGAGGCCTATTTCGCCGTACTGATCGACTTGTTATGGCCGAAAGATCGAATATTGGAGGTGTATTTGAATATCGCCGAATTCGGCCCGGGGATCTACGGCGTCGAGGCAGCAAGCCAGCGCTATTACCGCCATTCGTCAACCCGGCTGACCCAGGCTCAGGCCGTGCGGCTGGCTGCGGTTCTGCCGAACCCGGTTCGGTATTCGCCACTGTTAGACAACCACCACCTCGAGCAACGCAGCCGGTGGATAGCACAACAGATGGAGCAGCTTGGCGGAACGGCGTTTCTGGAGAGGCACGGCCTGTAGCGGCTAGGGCCGCGTTAGCTGAGAGAAGGCACCAGCCCGGTCGCAAAGGCCAGACAGATGAGCACATAGATCAGAATATAGGCCTCGCCGTTCCGGCCGGCGGCTACCCTGAGGCTCCACTGACCGGGTTCGGCCGGTTTCGGCGAACGCCGAATCAGCGGAAACATCGCCGGCGTGCGATTGCGCCATTCGTCCCATTCGGTACCGAACAGACGCCGTAATTTACGATCTTCGTAGTCGATCGCAGCAGGGTAAAACAGCAGCAGAAAGCCGAATGTCGGCAGAAAGGTCCAGACCTGGCCGGTCAGGCCGGCGAAACCCAGCAGGACCAACGTATTACCGAGATACAGCGGGTGCCGAACGCCGGCATAGGGCCCATGGGTTGCCAATACCTCGTTTTTCATCACAAAACCGGCGGCGTAGAAACGAATCACCTCGCCGATCAGGATCAGCGGCACAAAGGCCCATACCGGTGGGTGCTTGGTGGCGATATAGGCCAGCCATCCGACCAGTAAAATGCCGAATCCCTGCCGGAAAATCTCTTTATAGGCAATATGTTGCAACCATTGGATAAGCTTGGGCTGAGGTCCCAGATGGTCAATTCTGTGGGTCATGGCGGCGTCGCTGCTTAGGTTTATCGGTATGATCTGCGCTCTTGCACTGAACTATACACATTGACGACGGGTTCGGAAACCGTGTCAGAGTCTGTCTGCTGGCGGCGTCAGGCATTGCCCCGTCGGCGCGCTTACACTATAATCCGCCAGCTTTATCGGCCATCGGGTTGCCAATTCCGGGTCGGTAAATCCTTGCTCCACCGGCCGCTGGCGGTATTCGGGGAGCTTTGAGGGCAGCTTCGCGGCGACGCGGGCTGCGATCAAATCCATAAGGAGTAGACAATGAGACACTATGAGATCTGTTTTCTGGTCCATCCGGACCAGAGCGAGCAGGTGCCCGCGATGCTGGAGCGTTACCGGGGCCTGATCGAATCGAAAGGCGGCCATATTCACCGTATGGAGGATTGGGGCCGGCGCCAACTGGCTTATTCCATCGTCAAGCTGCACAAAGCGCACTATGTGTTGATGAACATCGAGTGCGACAGCGAAACCCTGGCCGAACTGGAAGGCATTTTCCGTTTCAACGACGCGGTACTGCGCCATCTGACCATCCGTCGCTCGGCAGCGATCGTGGAACCGTCGCTGATGCTTAAAGCCAAGGAAGAAAAGGCCGCGAAGGAGCGCGAACGCGAGGAGCGTGCCGCTGCCCGCCAGAACGAATCAGCAGCACGCGATAAGGAAACCGCGGGCGACAAGAAAGAGAGCCGGCAGGCCCCCGCCAGCGATGGCGAAGCCGCCGAAGCTTAGGCGCGGATTAGGAGAAACAAGATGTCACGTTATTTTCGACGCAGAAAGTATTGCCGCTTCAGTGCCGAAGGCGCTGCCGAAATTGACTACAAGGATATCAACACCTTGAAGCAATACGTCGGCGAAACCGGCAAAATCGTGCCCAGCCGCATTACCGGCACCAAGGCGCGCTATCAGCGGCAACTGGCCACCGCGATCAAACAGGCGCGGTTTTTGGCGCTGTTGCCATATACCGACAATCACTGATCATTCGGAGGTTAATCATGGAACTGATTCTGCTTGAAAAAGTTCAGAACCTGGGTGATCTGGGCGACCGGGTTCAGGTAAAGCCCGGCTATGGGCGAAATTACCTGGTGCCGAACGGAAAGGCGGTACCGGCCACCAAGGCCAATATCGAACGCTTCGAAGCGCGCCGGGAAGAACTGGAACGGGCTGCGGCTGAACGCGTATCGGCTGCCGAATCCCGCCGCGATGCGCTAGAAGGTGCGGTTGCGGAGTTCGTTGTCGCAACCAGCACCGAAGGCA